>NZ_JASATG010000019.1:0-90162 GCF_038440195.1 Pseudoduganella sp. OTU4001
TGGCCGCAGCAGCGGAACAGCCTGCCGAGCGCCCCCTGCCCCCCAGTTCCGCCTGGCCCGAGCCGATGCCGGAACCAGCGTCGCCGCCACGGCCGCCGCAGCCGGCCGACGAGCCGGCCGAACCGCCTGCCTGGTTCACCGCCGCCCGCAACTGGCTGTTCGAGGGCAACCTGGTGGCCAAGATTGGCCTGCTGATCCTGTTCATCGGCGTCAGCTTCCTGTTGAAATACGCCGCCGCCCGCGTCACCGTCCCGATCGAACTGCGCCTGGCTGGCATCGTGCTGGTCGACCTGGCCGCGCTGGCCTGGGCCTGGCGCATCCGCGACAGCAATAAGGGCGTCAGCCTGCCGCTGCAGGGCACCTGCATGGCCGTGCTGATGCTGGTGACTTTTGGCGCCTTCCGCCTCTACCACCTGATCCCCGGCGGCATGGCCTTCGGCCTGCTGTTCCTGCTCACGCTCGGCACCTGCCTGCTGGCCGTGCTGCAGAACGCCCAATGGCTGGCCATCTTCGGCATCGTTGGCGGCTTCGCCGCGCCGATCCTGGCCTCCACCGGCCAGGGCAACCACATCGCCCTGTTCAGCTATTACGCCCTGCTCAACGCCGGCATCCTCGCGATTGCCATCAAGCGCTCCTGGCGCGCCCTGAACCTGCTCGGCTTCGCCTTCACTTTCGCCATCGGCACTGCCTGGGGCGTGCTGCGCTACGAGCCGCAAAACTACGCCTCGGCGCAAACCTTCCTGGCCCTGTTCTTCCTGTACTACGTCGGCATTGCCCTCGCCTACGCCCATCTCGAAGCACCCAAGCTGAAAAGCTATGTGGACGGCACCCTGGTGTTCGGCACACCGATGCTGGCCGCCAGCCTGCAATTCGGGCTGGTGAAGGAATACGAATTCGGCATGGCCTACTCTGCCCTGGTGCTTGGCCTGTTCTACGGCGTGCTGGCCACCGTCATGGCGCGCCGCCGCGGCACCTACGGCCTGCTGGTGGAAACCTTCACCGCGCTGGCCGTGGTATTCGGCACCATCGCGATCCCAATGGCGCTGGATGGCCGCTGGACTTCCGCCGCCTGGGCGCTGGAAGGCGCCGGCATCGTCTGGATCGGCTTGCGCCAGCGCCAGCCGCTGGCCTGGGCCTTCGGCCTGCTGGTGCAGCTGGGCGCATGGTTCAGCTTTATCGGCTCCATGTTCGGCCTGACCGAACAAGCCGCGCTCGACTCCAACCTGTGGCTTGGCTTCCTGCTGCTGGCCATCAGTGCCTGCCTGATGGCGATGCGCTTCCGCAGCCATGCCGCCGAAGAAGGCAAATCCCTGCAAGTGCTGGGCGCCCTGTTCCTGGCCGGCGCCGCGTTCTGGCTGATGGGCGGCGCCTGGACCGAGATCGTGCTGCGCACCAGCGGCAAGCTGCAGGCCGACCTGCTGGCCGCCAGCGCGCTGGGTGTGGCCGTGGTCATGGCGCTGATTGCACGCCGCCTGGCTTGGCCGATGGCGCGCGGCCTGGCGCTGGCAGCGCAATTGCTGGCCGGCCTGGTGCTGGCCTTCCTGCTGGCCCTGAACTGGCAAGTCGCGCCAGTCTCGCCGGATTTGTTCGCCACGCCGTTCCTGGGCAGCGCGATGCTGCTGGCCGGCGCCATGTTCAGCGCCTGGGCCTTGCACCGCCACGGCGCCGAGGCGCCTACCGTGCTGCCGCGCGCGGTGCTCGGCTATGCCGGCATGTGGTGGCTGCTGGTGGTCGCACCCACGCTGGCGAACTGGCTGCTGGCGCACTACGAGATCGCCACCAGCGGCGGCTTTGAAGCGCTAAGCCCATTGCGCCCCAGCGCCTACGCGCTGATGGTCGCCGCCACCACGCCGCTGTTCCTCAAGCTGTCGCAGCGCCTGGCGTGGCCGGCCCTGCGCGCAGCGGCAGTCCCCGCGTGGCTGCTGTTTGCCGCATCGACCGTCAGCATGCTCGGCGTGCTGTACGCACGGGGCACCATGCCGGTGGCTGAAGAATGGACCGCCTTCGCCGCGCTCTGGCTGCTCAGCGAATGGCTGATGCGCAGCATGGCCTTGCGCGAAGCCGCGCTGCTGCTGCTGCATACGCTGCGCAGCACCGGGCCATGGCTGATGATCTGGCCGGTGGGCGCCTGGTGGATCACGCGCGCGCTGCAAGGCAGCGGCGCCGATCCGGCCTGGGCCAACTTCCTGCCGGCCTGGCTGATGATGGGCGGGCTGGCCTGGGTGATGCGCCGCGTGCGCGCCGACGGCTGGCCGGTCAAGCCGGTCGCCGCCTGGTACCGCGACCTGCTGCTGCCGCTGGGCTGCGCCTGGTCGCTGGTGCTGGTGGCGGTATGGAACCTGTCGCAGGATGGCGCCATGGCGCCGCTGCCCTACGTCCCGCTGGCCAACCCGCTCGACCTGACCAGCATCTTCGCGCTGCTGCTGTGCGCGGCCGGCTACCGCCTGTGCCAGGAACGGCTGGCGCGCTACCGCCCGCAGCTGCTCGCCATCGGCGCGCTGGCCGCCTATGCCTGGTTCAACCTGGCGCTGCTGCGCACCGTGTCGCATTACCTCGGCGTGCCCTACCAGTTCGACGCCATGTTTGAATCGCAGTTCGTGCAGGCCATGCTGTCGCTGGTGTGGAGCATCACCGCGCTGCTGCTGATGCGCCATGCGGCGCGCCGCCAGGAGCGGCCGCTGTGGATCGTCGGCGCAGTGCTGCTGGGCGTGGTGGTGGCCAAGCTGTTCCTGGTCGACCTGTCCAATGTCGGCGGCGTGGAACGCATTGTCTCCTTCCTCGGCGTCGGCGCGCTGATGGTCGGTATCGGCTATATCGCCCCTTACCCGTCCGCGCGCGACGGCGAGACCCGCCAGGAGGCAGCATGATCGCCGATGTCCCGTACGACTACACCCATGTCATACCGCTGGCTGTGGCAGGCAAGCCAAGCGTGGTGCAGCTGCAGCTGCCGCGCGCGGCCTACCTGAACGCGCGCACCGCCGGCCTGCATGACATCCGCATATTCGACGCCAGCGGCGCGCCGCAGCCTTTCGCACTGCGCCCGCCGGAAAGCGTCGCCAGCACGGCGCACCGCGCGCTGCCGGTGCGCGTATTCCCTTTGATGGCCGAACGCGCCGATGCGCCGCTGGCCGGGCTCGAGGTCAGCACGGCGACGGACGGCCGCGTACTGTCGGTACGGCTGCCGGCGGCGTCTGCCGCAGCGACCGCAGCGGCGGCAGGACGGGAACGCCTGGCCGCCCTGGTGCTGGACTTGCGGCAGGACGACGCGGCCGAGCCGCCCCTGGTCGACGCCCTGCACTTCAGCTTGCCCGCCCAGCGCAGCACCTACAACGGCCAGGTCCTGCTGGAAGCCAGCGACGACCTGAAACGGTGGGAAACCGTCGGCGTGGCGGAACTGAGCTGGCTGTCCAACGCCAGCGAGGAAACGCTGGCCAACGACAAGCTGGATTTCCCGGCGCGCCCGATGCGCTATGCGCGCCTGAGCTGGCGCAGCGGCGAGCCGCTGCAGTTCGGCGCCATCTCCGCCCAGTCGCCGGTGCGCGGCCTGGCGGAGCGCGCGACCGAATCCATCCTGCTGCAGCCGCAGCCGGGCAAGGACGCGCGCGACCTGCTGTACACCAAGCCGATTGGCGTCACGCCCCTGCGCATCGGGTTGCAGGTCGACAGCGGCAACGTGGTCCTGCCGGCCACCCTAGGCAGCTACCGCGAACAGCGCCGTTCAGCGCAAGCGCGCTTCGAACCGGCGCTGCGCACCACATTCTTCCGGCTGGAGCAGAACGGCAAGCCGCGCCAGTCCGGCGATGTCGCGGTGCCGGGCTGGTTGGGCCAGCAATGGGTGCTGCGCTTCGACCAGCCGCCGGCCGTCAGGCCCGCCATGCGCATGGTCTGGGAACCGGCCACCCTGGTGTTTGTCGCGGGCGGCACGCCGCCCTATACGCTGGCCGTGGGCCGCGACAAGGCGCCGCCGGCCGCGCGCGATATCGCCGAAGTGGCGCCGGGCTTCACGCCGTCCGAGCTGCGCGCGCTGGAGCGGGCTTCGGCCGGCGCCCCGCGCGAACAGGCGGAAGCGCTGGCCAGCTTGGCGCGCCAGGCAGTCGCCGCCAACAGCACGGCGCAGCAGCGCCTGATTATTCTGTGGGGCGTGCTGGTGCTCGGCGTGGCCGTCGTGGCGGGAATGGTGTGGCGCCTGCTGCGCCCTAAGTAATCAGGATGGCGCCGGAGCCTGGCAGGCGTTCGACCAGGCCGGCGCCGCACAGCAGCGCTGGCGTGGTAAAGCCGCCTGGCAGGCCATCCTTGCGCGCCAGCACATGGCGCGTAATTTCCAGCGCCGCATCCACTGTCAGCCCGTAACCATTGGCGACGCGCACCCGCGCCGTGCGCACCTCGCCGCGCGCATTGCGCGCCTCGCCCCAGACGTGGGTGCCCAGCGTTGCGATCTGCTGCGCGTCCGGCCCATGCACCTTGCGTTCGATCACGCCGGTCAGCCAGCGCCGCACCCAGCCCCAACCCAGCGCGCCGCGCGACCAGTTGCTCCAGCGCGTCAAGCGCCCCAGCAGCGGCAGCATTGGCAGATAGCAGGCTATATTGGGAATGCCGGTCGTGCGGAAAGCGGTCGACACATCGCCCCAAGGAATGGTGACAGCGTGGCGCTCGCCGCGCCCGAAGTCGATGCGGCGTTGGTGATAGCCGAGGGGGACGTCGATGATGCTGCCATTGCGCCGCACCTTGCCGCCTAGCGGCGCGCCTTCCAGCAAAGTCTTGGCAGTGCCGGGGCTGAGCGGCGAGTCGGTGTCGAAGCCCAGCGCCAGCTCGCTGGCGTCGGGCAGCGCGGCTTTCAGCGCGGCGGCGATGCAATCGGTCGGCACCACGTCGAATCCCACGCCGGGGCATAGCAGCACACCGCGTGCGCGCGCGGCTGCGTCGCGGCTGAAGACCATTTCGAAGACATTGATTTCGCCCGTGATGTCGAGGTAGTGCGCGCCTGCCTGCATGCAGGCCTCCACCATCGGCGCGGCCGTGGCCGAGAACGGGCCGGCGCAGTTCAGCACCAGCCGCAGGCCTTGCAGCGCCTGCCGCGTCCCCGCCGCATCGCCCAGGGCAAAGGTACGTACCGGCAGACCGAGTTCCGCCGCCAGGCGGCGCACATTCTCGCCACGCCCAGCCAGCACCGGACGCATGCCCAGCGCCACCGCCTTGCGGGCGATCTTTTCGCCCGTATAGCCGGTGGCGCCGTAAATCATCCAATCATCCATCAAGCCTCCCGTATCAGGTCCACCGCCTTCTCCGCAATGGCAATCGTGGGTGCATTGGTGTTGCCGCCCACCAGCGTCGGCATGATCGACGCGTCCACCACCCGCAAGCCTTGCAGCCCATGCACCCGCAGCTTGTCGTCCACCACGGCCATGCCGTCGCTGCCCATCTTGCAGGTGCCGACCGGATGATAGACGGTGTCGGTGCGTTGCCGCAGGATAGCGCGAATCTGCTCGTCCGTCTCCACCCCTTGCGTGTACAGCTCACGGTGGCGCACAGCGGCCAGCGCCGGCGCATCCATCAGCTTGCGCGTCATGCGGAAGCCTTTGACCATGGCCTCCACGTCTTCCTGCGCGCCGAAGAAATTCGGGTCGATCAGCGGCGCATCGGCCGCGTCCAGGCTGCGCAGCGTGACCGAACCCCGGCTGGCGGGACGCAGCAGGCAGACGTGGCAGGAGTAGCCGTGGCGCGCATGCAGCTTGCGTGCGTGGTCGTCGACGATGGCGACCACGAAATGCAGCTGGATGTCCGGCGCCGCCAGCGCTTCATCGGTGCGCAGGAAACCGCCGCCCTCGGCGAAATTGGTGCCGAACATGCCGCGCCGGCTGCGCGCGTACCGCAGCAGGTTGCCGCCGCCGCGCAGCAGGCCGCTGGGCGAGAAGCCGAGCAGGTCCAGGCTCTTGGCGTAATAGGCGAACACAAAGTCCGGATGGTCCTGCAGGTTCTGCCCCACGCCGGGTAAGTCGTGCAGCACGCGCACGCCCTGCTGCTGCAAGTGCGCGCCGGGACCGACGCCGGACAGCATCAGCAGCTGCGGCGAGCCGAAGGCGCCGGCGCTGACAATCACCTCGCGGCGGGCACGGATGGTGCGCAGGCCGCCGCCCTGCACCGCCTCCACGCCAATGGCGCGGCGCCCCTCGAACAGCACGCGCTGCACGCTGGCGCCGGTTTCCACCGTCAGGTTGCTGCGCACGCCCATGTGCGGGTGCAGGAAGCCGCGCGCGGCGCTCCAGCGCTCGCCGTCCTTTTGCGTCACCTGGTAGATGCCGATGCCTTCCTGCACCGCGCCGTTGAAGTCATCGTTGATCGGATAGCCGGCCTGGCGCGCTGCCTTCAGGTACAGGTGATGGAAGGGATTGTCGGTCTGCAGCTCGCCCACGTGCAGCGGGCCGCCCTTGCCGTGGTAATGGCCGCCATGCGTGCTGTTGTGCTCCGAGCGTTTGAAGTAGGGCAGCATATCCGCGTAGCTCCAGCCCCGGTTGCCCAGCGCCTCCCAGTGGTCGTAGTCGACCTGGTGGCCACGGATGTAGACCATGGCGTTGATGGCGGACGAACCGCCCAGCGCACGGCCGCGCGGCTGGTAGCCGCGCCGGCCATTCAACCCCGGCTGCGGCGCTGTCTCGAACGCATAGTTGTTGATCGTGGTCGGCATCATCGCCACACAGCCGATCGGCGCCTTGACCACCCAGCTGTCGCCCTTGCCGCCCGATTCGAGCAGGCACACGCTGACAGCGGCATCTTCCGACAAGCGTCCCGCCAGCACGCTGCCGGCGGAACCGCCGCCGACGATCACGTAGTCAAATTCCTGCATTAGCGGTTCCCCTGCACGATGTAGTTCTGGATGTCGAAGCGTTTGGTGATGCTGCGGTAGTGGAAGGTAAAGCCGGGCCACAGCAGCAGGTTGCGCCCGCGCGAATCGAGGTACCAGCTCTTGCAGCCGGAACTCCACACCGTTCCCTTCAGCTTGCCCTGCAAGCCGTGGTTGTAGTCGCGCTGCACCTGCTCCTTCACTTCGACCGAATGCAGGTCCTCCTTCAGCAGCCGGGAGATCGCATCCACCACATAGCGCGTGCCGGATTCGATCATGTACACCATGGAGTTGTGTCCCAGGCCGGTGTTGGGGCCGGTGATCATGAAGAAATTGGGGAAGCCCGCCACCGTGCTGCCCTTGTAGGCGCCGGCGCCGTCCTCGAACACCTTGAGGAAGTTCTTGCCGCCACGGCCGCGGATGTCGATCGGGCCAAAAGCATGCTCGGTATCGAAGCCGGTGGCGTAGATGATCACATCCACAGGACGTTCCTCGCCCTTGCCGTTGACGATGCTGTGCGCGCGCACTTCGCGGATGCCGTCGGTCTGCACCGAGACATTCGGCTGCATCAGCGCGGGATAGTAGTTGCTGGTCAACAGGACCCGCTTGCAGCCGATCGTGTAGCGCGGCGTGAGCTTCTCGCGCAGCGCAGGGTCGGGCACCTGGCGCTTCAGGTGGCGCAGCGACTCCCGCTGCGCAAAGCGGGTCAGCGCCGGCGCGAAAACGAACATGACCACGCGCGACTCGTAGCGCACGTAATGCATGGCGCGGTACAGCAGCTGTAGAGGCTTCACCCTATCCAGCAGCCATTTCTCGATGCGGCTCACGGCGCGGTCGGGACGCGGCAGCACCCAGTGCGCGGTGCGCTGGTAGCTGTCCAGTTGCGCGGCCAGCGGCTGGATCTCGGGGATGAACTGCACGGCGCTGGCGCCGGTGCCGATCACCGCCACGCGCTTGCCGCGCAAGTCCACGCTGTGGTCCCAGGTGGCGGAATGGAAAGCCTTGCCCTGGAAATTCTCGAGACCGGGAAATTTCGGCGTGCTGGGGCGGCCCAGGAAACCCATGGCGGAAATCACGGTGCGCGTCGTCATCTCGCCCTGGCTGGTGCGGATGCGCCAGAAGCCGCCCGCCTCGTCGTAGTGCGCCGCCTGCAGCGCGCTCCCCAAACGCAGGTGCGGCAGCAGGCCGTGCTGCTCCACCACGCGCTTGGTGTACTCCAGCAGTTCGTCCTGGCGCGGGAACAGCCGGCTCCAGCTCGCATTCTGGGCAAAGGAGAAGGAATACAGGTGGCTCGGAATATCGCAGGCGGCGCCGGGATAGTTGTTGACGCGCCACGTTCCGCCGAACACCGGGTCCTTCTCCAGCATGACGAAATTGTCGATGCCCGCTTCCTTCAGCTTGATGGCGCTGCAAATCCCGCCAAAGCCGCTCCCTATGATGACCACGTCGTGGTCGACCTTGATGCCCATGTCCGTCTCCTGATGATTTTTGTGGCAGTGACGCCTGTTTTCGACTATATTTCTGACATTAGCCATTGTCAACATGTCGTCATGTCAGATTTAAAGGACCGCCCCTACCGGGGCATCAACAAGGAAGACCGCATCGCGCAGCGCCGCGACAAGCTGGTCGAATCGGCCATCGAACTGTTTGGCGGGCAGGGTTTCGCCAACACCAGCATCAAGGCGCTGTGCGTCAATGCAGGGCTGACCGAGCGCTCGTTCTACGAATCCTTCGGAGTCAAGGAGGACCTGCTGCAGGCGGCCTACCTGCACGCGCGCAGCGAGGTGCTGGCGGCCGTGCGCGCCGCCATCGCCAGCGCCGAGCAAAATCCGGCGGCGCGCAGCCTGGCCGGCGTGGCGGAATACCTGCGCCAGCTGGAAGATCGTCCGGCCGTGGCGCGTTTGCTGCTATTTGAACTGGAAGGCGTCAGCGAAGCCACCAATGCCGTGGTGCGCCAGGTGCTGCGCGAATCGTCGGACCTGATCCTGCACGAAATGGGCGCCGGACTGCCGGCCAAACCGGGCGGAAAGCTGGATGGCGAACTGCTGGCCATCGGCATGATGGGCGCGATCTACCAGCTGGCCAAAGTCTGGGTGCACGGCGGCTACCAGCTGCCGCGCGAGCAAGTACTGCGCAACGCACACGGCCTGTATCTGGGCATGCTGACTCTTTGGAAGGACAACAAATGATCCTGATGACCGCCGGCACCGTGCTGGCTTTCGTAATGTTCAACCGGCTGATGCCGGCGCGTGCCGCCCACATTGGCATGGCCCTTGAACGCAAGCGTTCACGCCTGGTGCGCAAGCACGCATCCCTGCCCTACCTGGAAGGCGGCAGCGGTGAAGAAGTGCTGGTACTGGTGCACGGCTTCGGCGGCGACAAGGACAACTTCACACGCATTGCCGCCTGGCTGACGCCGCACTACCGCGTCATCATCCCCGACCTGCCGGGCTTTGGCGAGGCACGGCGCGATACCGATGCAAAGCACGATATGGCCACGCAGGTGGAGAACCTGCGCAGCTTCCTGGCGGAGCTTGGCGTGCAGCGCTGCCACCTGGGCGGCAACTCGATGGGCGGCTTCATCGCCAGCGAATATGCGGCGCGCCATCCGCAGCAAGTAGCTTCGCTCTGGCTGCTCGACCCAGCCGGGACCGATGCCGCGCTGGACCTGCCGGTGTTCCGCGACTACCAGGCCAGCGGCCAGATGCCGCTGCTGGTGCGCGAGCCCAAAGACATGGAGCGCTTGCTCGATCACTGCATGTCGAAGCGGCCCTTCTTCCCCTACTGCGTCAAGCACCAGCTGGCGCGACGTGCGGTGGCGGATTACCCGCTGCATGTGCAGATCATGAAGGAACTGGTGGGATCGCCGCGCCTGGCCGGGCCGATTGAAATTCCCGCGCTGATCGTGTGGGGTACGGAAGACCGCATCCTGAGCCCGCAGGGCGCCGCCGCCATGCAGGGACTGATGCCACGCAGCGAAGTGCTCATGATGGAAGGTATCGGACACTTGCCGATGCTGGAGGCGCCGCGCCGTACCGCGCGCGACTTCCTCGCCTTCCAGCGCCGTCTCAGCGCCTGATTACGGTTGCCGCCGCACTTGCGGTGGCTTCCACTGTCCTTCCAGCGCTGCCGGCTTGGGCCAGTATAGGCGCAGGTTGAGCGAGAAGGCGCCGCTGGCCGGCGCCGGCAGCCAGTTCGATTGCAGCTCCGCCGCTGGCGCTTCGCGCTGCAGGTACAGATCGAGCGAGCCGTCGGCGTTGTAGCTCAAGGTGTCGCGGTCACCAATCGAATAGCGGCCAATCGGGTTGGCGGCGAAGAACTGGCGCTCGTTATACATGGCCAGCGACCAGAAGGCGCGCACCGGCGGCAGCTGTTCCTGGTCGAAATGGATCACGTAGCGTGCGCTGCTGTCGAAAGGCTTGCCGTCGGCGTCAGTGAAAGCGGCCGGGTAGATCGAATCCTCCACCACGTTGGCGCCCAGGCCGAATTGTGCAATGACAGCGCGCCGCAGGTAATCGGTGCCGTAAGTGCCAATCGGCGTGAGCGGAACGCGCCAGCCATTGGCGGGGATGCCGGCCGTGCGTGCGGCGGCAGCAATTTTCTTCAGCGCCAATCCGGGCGCGGCTTCGAACGCACCGCGCACAGCATCGGGCTGCGCCGCCAGCTCGAATGCTTTGCCGGGCGCCAGGCCGGCGCGCGCCAGCCGGTCCAGCATCGGCGCGTCATGCTGGTGCGGCGCGTTCTGTGCCATAAGCGCCGCAAAGCGCTTGAAGAAGGTGCCCGCGTCCATGCGCGCCACCTGCTCCACCGGGGCCGACATATCCTGCTCCGGATCGACGCGGCCAGGCGGCAGCTTGTAGCCCGGCTTGCCCCAGGCGCTGAGCGGCACCGCCTTGATGCCGACCTGGAATCGCTGCACGGCGGCGTAATCGGCGCTGCCATTGGTCTGCGTGCGCCCGATCATCCAGCCGCTGGCGGTGGGCGCACGGTAGGCGGTTACGCCGGCCGGCAGCTTGCCCTGCCAGGACGGGCCGACGATGGCCACAGTCTGCGCGTGGTTCCCAGTGGTGCGGCTGCCGGGCGACATGAAGACATCGGTCCACATGTCCAGCGCCGGCAGCAGGTAGTAGCGGCCACCCGAGTCGGGCACGCTGATCACCAGCGGCTCCTTGGCGACATCGAACCACAGCGAGGAATACAGCGTATCGGCATTCGGCCGCACTACGGCAGTGAAGTTGGCATCCGGGAAGGCCGCCATGTGCACGAACTGGTTGACCGGCGCACCCAGGCGGGCTCCGGCCTGCGGCGCCGCGACATTGGTGGTGACACGGCGCGTGACGTCCATCAGCACCAGCGGATAGGCATAGACGTAGGCTTCGACGGCGATCTCGCGCAGCTCCTCCGGCGCAGGTGCGGCCGGGGTGGTGCCGGCGGCGGCCGCGGTCATGACCATCGCGGCCAGAGTAGTCAAGATACAGGTCATTCGTTTCATCTCACATCCCCATCTTTTCCATCAGGTTCACATACTGGCGCGGGAACAGGCGCGGCAGCCAGGAGGCAAGGCGTGCCAGATGCCCGGTGACGATACGCTGGCGCCCGCGCTCCACGCCATCCAGGATGGCGCGCGCGCAGTCTTCCGGCGGCGTCACCAGCAGTTGGTCAAGCCCGGACAACATGCGCCGCTCCACCTCGCCCGCATTGCGCCCCAGTACCGGACCATGCCCGATATTGGTCTTGATACCGCCCGGGTGCACCGATACGGCCTTGACGCCCGTGCCTTTCAGCTCGCGCCACAGGCATTCGTTCAGCCCGCGCACGCCGAATTTCGCTGCGTTATAGGCCGCCTGCGCCGGGAAGCCGACAAAGCCGAAGATGCTGGAAATGTTCACGATATGGCCCTCGCGCTGGGCCAGCATCATCGGCAGGAAGGCCTTGCTGCCCCAGATCACGCCATACAGGTCGATGCCGATGACGCGCTCAATCTCCTCGGGCGTCGAATTGTGGAAGGTGGCCGCCACCGTAATGCCGGCATTGTTGAAGATGAAGTGCGCCGTGCCGAAATCCTGCTGCACCTGGGCCGCGTGGTCGAACATCTGCTCGCGCTGCGACACATCCAGCCTGTAGCAGCGCACCTCGGCGCCGTCGCACAGGGCGGCCGTCTCGCGCAGTCCCGCCTCGTTCACGTCCGACAGCGCCAGGCGCGCACCGCCCTGCGCCAGCTGCACCGCCAGGCAGCGCCCGATGCCCGAGCCGGCGCCTGTAATAACAGCAATCTTGTTCGAATAAAAAGCCATGGTCCCCCTCCTTGGAGCATCCATTGTGCGCAGTCCCGCGCCCGGCGGCTGGTGGTTTTCCGACATTTCCCTGCTTTTTCTGGACAGCCTGCGCGGCCCGGTGCGAGTATGGTCCGCATGAGGAAATCCGCCCTGCCCACCGTGCCGGCGCGCTACCTGGTATGGGCCATGCAGTTGGCCGAAGCGCGCGCTACCGATTGCTCCGCACTGCCCGCTGTGGGCGGTTTGACGCGCGCCCAGCTGGAGGCCCCCGATGCCATGGTAAGCCAGCGCCAGTTCGACGCCATGCTGCACCGCCTGGTGCTCTCGGGCGCGCACAGCGAGCTGGGTTTCGAACTGGGCATGCAATTGAACCTGAGTTCCCACGACCTGCTCGGCTACGCCCTGCTAAGCAGCACCACGCTCGATGTTTGCCTCCGGCTCACGCAGCGCTACTACCGCCTGATCACGCCCAGCTTCCGCTTGCAATACCAGCGCCTTGGCGAAGAGGCGGAACTGCTGTTCACGCCCGTGCAGCCGATGATGCCGGAGACGCTCTACTTCCACGAGGAAGCCATCGCCGTGGCGACCTATCGCCATCTATGCAGCCTGCTGCAGCGGCCCCTGGCCCGAGGCCGCATCTTTCTTTCGATGCCGCAGCCGCGCCATGCCGCGCGCTATCGCGAGCTGGGCGGGGTGCCGGTGCAATTCCAGGCTTCCGCTTTGCCCGGCGTGCGCATTGTGCTGGCGGCCAGCGAACTGGATTTGCGCCTGCCGCTGGCCAACGAGCGCGCACGCGCCACGGCGGAGCATCACTGCCGCCAGCTGATGCAGCATGTGAAGCAGCAAAGCAGCTGGAAGGATTGGGTGGCGATGATGCTGAATGCGGCCGTCGATTGCCAGCCCAAACTGGATGAGCTGGCAGGCCTGTTGAATATTGCGGGACGCACGCTGGACCGCTACCTGCGCAAGGAAGGTACGACCTTCCGCGTCCTGGCGCTGGAAATCCGCAACCGCCGCGCGCAAGCCCTGCTTGGCGATGACAGCCTGCCGGTGTCGCAGATCGCCTATCGCCTGGGCTATACCGACGTGGCCAATTTCGGCCACGCCTTCCGCGCGATGAACGGCTGTTCGCCCAGCGACTACCGCCGGGCGCGCGCTGCACTCAAGGAGTGTGCAGCTCCATCGTCGCCTTCGTGAAGTCGCCAGCGACGGCGGTGGGGATGATGCGCAGCGCTTTCTCGATCGCCTCGTCGATCAGCAGCTGCTCTTCGCGGCGCGGACGATGCAGCACGAAGTCGGCCACCGGCTGGTTCAGGTTCAGGGTGCGCGGGTGGCCGATGCCGATGCGCAGGCGCCAGTAGTCCTGGGTGCCGAGGGCGGAAGTGATGTCCTTCAAGCCGTTATGGCCGCCGGAGGAGCCGCCTTTTTTCAGCTTGGCCGCACCGGGCGGCAGGTCCAGTTCATCGTGCACCACCAGCACTTCGTCCGGCTGGATCTTGTAGAAGCGCGCGATGGCGCCGACCGACTGGCCGGAACGGTTCATATAGGTTTGCGGTTCGAGCAGCCAAAGCTGGTTGCCGCCGATGATGGTTTTCGCCACCAGCGCATTGAAGCCCGACTCGCGCTGCAGGCGCGCGTTCGGCAGCGAGTTCGCGAGGTTATCCACCAGCCAGAAGCCGGCGTTGTGGCGGGTTTGTTCGTAGTCGGGGCCGGGGTTGCCGAGGCCGACGATCAGGCGGATGGGCATGGTCTTGCGGTTGCGAGTGCAAAACCGCAGATTATACCCGCGCAATCAGATCAGACCGCGTCCCAGCACGGCGAGCACAGCTACCAGCGTCGTGAACTGCAGGCCAATGCACCAGTGATAGTTGCGGTCGGCTTGCGCCTTTACGGCATCGATCTTTTCGGTGAGTTGCGCAACTGCCTTGGTAATTTCTTGTTGCACATAAAGCTGCATTTCGAGCTTCAACTGCACCAGGCCGCTATCCACATACTGGCGCATGGCGGCGAACTGGGCGTCCGTGGACTCTCGCATCGCGACGAACTGGGCGTCGGTGGACTCTCGCATCGCGACGAACTGAGCGTCGACCCCCACAAAGCGGGCATCCATATGCTGCCTAAGCAGCGCCAGTTCGCAATTCACTGCATCCAAAGCTTTCTCCTGTGCGGCAATCCGTTCATCCGGGGTCAGCTGTTCCATGGCGGCCTCCTTTGGCAGGTAGACCACCATGCTCCCCCATTTTCACGCAGCGCACTTTGAGGTGGCGCACAGGATGCAGCGGAACTATTTGGGCGGTGCGGTGTCAGCGTTCCAGGTGTCGCGCAGGTACATCCACTTGCCGTTGACCTTCTTGTTCACGGAGAGGAATTTGCCGGTTTCGACGACCTTGCCGTCCTTATCCTTCACCGTATAGGTGCCTGAGGACCAGCCCAGGTTGCCGCTGGAGCCGCCTTCGCGCTTGTCGCCGAAGCTGAACACCATGCCGGCTTTGGCGGCGCCTTGCGCCTCCTTCAGCAGGAAGTCGCGGATCGCGGCGCGGCCCATGACGGCGGGAGCGTTGGGCGGCAGCAGTACCGCGTTCTCGTCATACAGCCTGCCAAGGCCTTCGCCGTCGGCCGCCGAGAACGCTTTCAGCCAGCCATTGTCAACGGCCTGGATCGCCGTCAAATCCGCCTTCGAATCGGCCGCCCAAGCCGGGGCCGCGCACACGGCGGCCAAGAACATCACACCTGCAAGTTGCGCTTTCATTTGACAGCCCTCCCCGTGGTGAGTCGTTCAACCAGCATAGACCTCGGCGGCCAGGGAATCAACGCTCGTGCGGCGCCTTGCCTGCCTGCGCCGCCACCAGCTTGGCGTGCTCTTCCAGGTTCACAGGGCGATACTTGACGATCGTGCTGGCCGGATTGGCGCCGAGGTAGTTATTGTTTTTCCAGTTGTGCGCCGGGCGGACAGGACGTGGCATGAAGCCGCCACCACAGTTCGGGCAGGTGTTGGACAGCATATCGACACAGTCAGCACAGAAGGTGCATTCGTAGGTGCAAATGCGCGCTTCCAGCGATTCCGGTGGCAGGGCTTTGTTGCAATGTTCACAGCTTGGGCGCAGTTCCAGCATGGCAGATCTCTCCGGCGGTTTCAAAAAAAAGAAATGCTATATGAATTTTTTACTTGACGCAGGGCGCCACCTGTCAGATATTTATTACACGTGTCTTTAATTTAAAACAGAAAGGAACGTGCCATGAAATACCTGACCACCCTGCTGCTCGCAGCAAGCCTCGCCGCCCCTGCCATCGCCGCCGACGCCCCAATGGCGGATAAGGAACGCATCGACCAGCTGATCCAGCAAAACAAGGCCCTGATCGCCCAAAACACCCTGCTGCTGGAGCAGTGCGACCGCCCCAAGACCAAGGAAGAAGCCTTCGCCCAATGCATGCAAGCCGCGCGCGGCGAGAAAGGCGCCATGGCGACGGAATCGGTCAGCGCGAATTGCCGCATGCTGCTGAAGTAAGCCGGATGCAAAACCTGCTTCAAGTGCTGGAAGCGCTGGCCAACCCGCACCGCCTGCGCATCCTCGCTTCCCTGCGGAAGGACGGCCGTAACTACGTCAGCCAGCTGGCGCGCGACGTGGGGATCAGCCGTCCTCTCCTGCACCTGCACCTTGCCAAGCTGGAGGCGGCCGGCCTGGTGCGCAGCCAGCACGAGCTGTCCAGCGACGGCAAGGCGCTGAACTACTTCGAAGTGGCCGACTTCTGCCTGCAACTCGATCCCTCCGCGATCGTAGAAGCCGCCAAACACATCAAACTTGAGAAGGAATGAGCGTATGTCCGAGCACATCTACCTGCTGACGCTGAGTCTGCCGCTGCTGACCGTACTGGCCGTTTTCGGCATGAAGTACTGGTCCAACGCCCACAAGGCGCGCGCGGAAGCCGCCAGCGTCGAGGCCTACCGCGAGCTGGCCAGCAAGTCCGCCGCGGCGCTGGCCGAAAACGCCGCCACTTTGGCCGCAATGCATGCCACATTGTCTGATATGAAAGGCCGCCTGGCCTCCGTCGAAACCATGCTGAAAGAGGTTGGCTGATGCTGGCAAGCCTGCTGATTGCCGCCGCAGCCCTGACTGCGAGCGCCGAACCGAAACAGATCTACCAGATGACGCCGCAAGAAGCCGGCGCCTTCATCGCCGACGTGCGGCGCAGCGAGCCCGACCTGCGCAAACGGATCGCCACCATCGCCCGCCGCAATATCGGCCAGCCCTACAAGCTGAACCTGCTGGGCGAGTTCCCCTACGAACTGCACGACACCCTGCCGATGTACAGCCTGACCGCCAGCGACTGCCTGGTGTTCGCCGAGCACACGTACGCGATGGCGCTCAGCGCCTCCTGGGAAGAATTCTTCTGGACCCTGCAGCGCATCCGCTACAAGGACGGCGTGATCGGCGTCGCCAGCCGCAACCACTACATGGAAGTGGACTGGAACATCAACAACCAATGGCTGTTAGCCGACGCCAGCGCCCAGCCCGGCGCGCCCAGCTACGCCATGCGCATCGACCGCGCCCAATTCCTGAAGACCCAGCACCGCGTGCAGCGCGACATCCCCGTGCAGGACACGGTGCAAGCCTACCTGCCGGTCGAACGCGCGCAGCAGGAGTTCGCCACGCTGGGCGAAGGCGATATGGTGGAAGTGGTCTCGGTGCGCAAGGGCCAGCACATGGTGACCCACGTCGGCCTGGTGGTGCTGGACGCCCAGGGCGGACGGCGCTTCCTGCACTCGTCCGAACCGGCCGTACGCGAAGAGCCGCTGGAAACCTTCATCGCCCGCACCCAGGCGCGCCCCAACAACGGCCTGGCCGGCTTCAAGTTCATGCGGCTGCGCGAAGCGATTGCCGTCCCGCCAGCCGCCCCGCAGCCGCGCCCGACCGCCGGCGGCGCCTGAAAACAAAAAACCCCGCCGAGGCGGGGTTTCTTATCGCTGCGAAAACAGATTACTCTGCTTTGGCTTCTGCGGACACAGCACCAGCTGGTACCGAAGCGGTAGCGATGGTAGCGTCGGAACCGTGGGTCACGATGGTCACGCCTTTTGGCAGCTTCAGGTCGGAAGCGTGCACGGACTGGCCTACGTCCATCTTGGACAGGTCAACAGCGATGAACTCTGGCAGGTCAGCTGGCAGGCAGGAGATTTCGATCTCGTTGGCTACGTGGCTGATGGTTGCGGAGTGCAGTTTCACAGCTGGGGACACTTCAGCGTTTTCGAAGTGCAGGGCAACTTTCACGTGCAGTGGCTTGTTGGCGTCAACGCGCTGGAAGTCAGCGTGCAGAACCAGTTGCTTGAACGCGTGCATCTGGAAGTCACGCAGCAGCACTTTCTGTACCGAGCCGTCGATTTCCATGTCCAGGATGGACGAGTGGAAAGCTTCTTTCTTCAGCGCGTGGAACAGTGCGTTGTGGTCCAGGGCGATGGTCACAGGGGCTTCGGTGCCACCGTAGATGATGCCAGGGGTCTGGCCGGAATTACGCAGGCGGCGGCTCGCACCCGTACCTTGCAGATCACGTTTGAATGCTACAACTTTCATGGAATACTCCAAAAATAAAAACAAGGCTCGCGCCTTGTCGGTAAATGAAATGCCCCGCGACCAGGGCACTTCGGAAAACGGCCGCAGCTCGCGCCACGGCCGGAAATTCTTTAGTCGACGAACAGGGAGATCACCGAATCGCCCTTGATGATGCGCTTGAAGGTCTCTGCCAGCAGCGGTGCGCAGGTGACCTGGCGGATCTTGCCGCATGCCTTGGCTGCCTCGGACAGCGGGATGGTGTCGGTCACCACCAGCTCGTCCAGCGAGGAGCCGGAGATGCGTTCGATTGCCGGACCGGACAGCACTGGGTGCGTGCAGTAAGCGATCACTTTCTTGGCGCCGCGCTCTTTCAGCACTTCGGCAGCCTTCACCAGGGTGCCTGCGGTGTCGACCATGTCGTCCATGATCACGCAGTTACGGCCTTCCACTTCACCGATGATGTTCATCACTTCGGAGACGTTGGCTTTTGGACGGCGCTTGTCGATGATGGCCAGGTCGCAGTTCAGGCGCTTGGCCAGTGCACGGGCACGTACCACGCCGCCGACGTCCGGCGATACCACCAGCAGGTTTTCTTCGGCCTTCTTCTGCAGGTCGCCCAGCAGGATTGGCGAAGCGTAAATATTGTCTACAGGGATATCGAAGAAACCCTGGATCTGGTCAGCGTGCAGATCCATGATGATCACACGGTCAACGCCCGCTTCTTCCAGCATGTTGGCGATGACTTTGGCCGAAATTGCCACACGCGCGGAACGCGGACGGCGATCCTGGCGGGCATAGCCAAAGTAAGGAATTGCAGCGGTGATACGGCCAGCGGACGCACGTTTCAGGGCATCGACCATCAGGATCAGTTCCATCAGGTTGTCATTGGTCGGTGCGCAGGTCGATTGCAGCACGAAGACGTCTTTACCACGAACGTTTTCGTTGATTTCGACCATTACTTCGCCGTCGGAGAATTTCGATACGACAGCTTTGCCGAGTGGGATGCCGAGATTTTTTGCGACCCCTTCTGCCAGAGCAGGATTAGCGTTGCCGGTAAAAACCATCAGGTTTTCGTAAGCCATTGGGAGTCCCGAGAGGTAGTGTTGAATTCTATGAGGCACTCCCGCGGGGCAGGAGCTTTGTTTTCACCCCTGGCTGGAGACTGATGCCTCGACAGAACCAGGGAAAAACGGTGGCAGGGGAACAAGGATTCGAACCTTGGTATGCCGGAATCAAAATCCGGTGCCTTAACCAGCTTGGCGATTCCCCTACTCTTAACTGACTGTCTTCCGTCAGTAGGCCGACATTATATAGCCTATTTCACGAAAAACCAAATCTTTTTTACGCTTCACAACTTTGCGATGAGCGGATGCTGTTTCAGTGCCTTCGCTTTCCATCCGGTCCAGGCGGCTGGCACTTTCGCAAGTACCGCATCGGCCTGTTCTTCGCTATGGAGGGCGACGAACACACAAGCTCCGGAGCCAGTCATCCTGGCATCACCGAAAACGCCCAGCCATTCTACCGCTTCTGCTACTTGCGGGAACAACCGGCACGCCACTTGTTGCAAATCGTTCTTTCCAAACTGCCGCAGATCATGACGATTTGCGTGGTAGCTGGAAAAGTCCGACATCTTAACGGGCGGTGTATCCCTTGTCAAATGCTCGGAAGTAAAAATCTGGGCCGTCGGGCACTGCACGCCGGGCTCGATAACCACATACCAACAGTCCGGCGCATCGACCGGCTGCAAGTCCTCGCCCACCCCTTCAGCAAAGCCGGTCTGGCCGAAGATAAAGAAGGGCACGTCGGCGCCCAGCGGCAGGGCCATGGCCATCAGCTCCTGCCTGGTCAGGCCGGCATGCCACAGTTTGTTTAGGGCCATGAAGGTGGTGGCGGCGTCGGAAGAGCCGCCACCCAGGCCGCCGCCCATCGGCAGGATCTTGTCGACCGTGATATTGACGCCGGGCGGCAGCGCGCCGGTGCGGCGCAGCACTTCCGCCTGCAGCAGGCGGGCGGCGCGGATGACCAGGTCCTGCTCTTGCGGCACGCCGGGGATGTCGTTGGTGCGGTGCAGTTCCGTGTCTTCACGCAAGGTGAAATGCAGGGTGTCGTTGCGGTCGACGATCTGGAATACCGATTGCAGCAAGTGATAGCCGTCGTCGCGGCGGCCATTGACGTGCAGGAACAGGTTCAACTTGGCCGGAGCCGGGCAATTCAACAAACTCTTCATTGTTCCACCGGGTCGATGACGATGCGCAGGGCCATTTCCTGGATGTCGCCGCTGCCAGGATGCTCGGCCTCGAAGCGCTTGGGCCGCGGCTGCACCCCGCCCTCCTGCCAGCCGGTGTATTTCAGGCGCCAGCCTTCGCGCGTGGTCACTTCGCTGTGGGCCGGGCTGGCCGACCAGGGCTTGCCTGCCGCATCGGTCGCGTGGCCTTGCAGCCAGCCGCGCATGCCGGAAACCGGCAGCGTCCAGCCCAGCACGCGCGCGCTCAGGGAATCGATGCTGGCTGCGGTGACAGGCGGCTTGCTGCCGCCTTCGCGCAGCGTGGCGCCCTGCGGCGTGACTTCGATGGTGGCAACCGTGTTGCCGAACTGCGTGGATAGCGCCACATCGGTACGCTGCGCATCCTGCTTCCAGGTGAAATTAACCGTGAGCGATTCCTGCTTGCCATCTTTCAGGTAGCGGGCGTTCAGGCGCCCGGTCAGGGACAGCGCTTCGGCATAGGGCGCCACGGTGGCGGTGGCAGCGGCGCCGGTTGGCGCGGTGGGTGCGCTGGCGCAGCCGCACAGGATGGCGGCCGCGCCGGCGATGGCGGCGAGGGTTTTGAAGCTCATTAAATTCCAGCGTTGAGACGCGTCAGCGTGGAGCGCAGCGCATCGTTTTTCGGATCCTTGGCGCGTGCTTCGCGCCACAGTTTGGTGGCGCCGGCCTTGTCGCCCTGCATCCACAGCACTTCGCCCAGGTGGACGGCGATTTCCGCATCGCCGCGCAGGGAGTAGGCCTGGCGCAGCGATTGCTCGGCCTCTTTCAGCTTACCCATGCGGAACAGGACCCAGCCCATGCTGTCCATGATGTAAGGGTCGCCGGGCGCCATCTTCATCGCCTTGTCGATCAGCTCAAAGGCTTCGTCCAGGCGGATATTGCGGTCGGCCAGCGAGTAGCCCAGCGCATTGTAGGCGTGGTGGTTGTCCGGCACCGCCTCCATGACTTTGCGCAGCGCGGTTTCCATCGCTTCCACTTTGCCCAGCTTTTCGGCGGCCAGGGCGTAGTCGTACATCAGGTCCGGGCTGTTGGGGAAGCGCAGCACGCCATCTTCCAGCGTCTTGAAGGCTTCGATGGCGCGGCCGGCGTCGCGCAGCAGCTGGCCTTCGGTCTGCACGATCTGAACCTGTTCGGCAGTGTCGGCCGGGGTGATTTCCTTCAGCTGCTTGCGCGCGCCATCCAGGTCGCCCTTGCGCGCCGTGATGTGGACGCGCTTCAGGCGCGCCGACATGAGGGCGCGGGCATCTTCGGAATCGATCTTGTCCAGCCAGGCCAGGGCGCCATCGAGGTCGCCCTTTTCTTCCGCGATCTGGGCCAGCAGCATCAGCGCCTTGTTCGGGTCGCGTTCAGGATCGGGCTGGCTTTCCAGCACGGCGATGTAACGCTTGAAGTAGTCTTCCGCGGATTTCACGTCCTGGCCTTGCAGCGACATGATGCCCAGCGCGTACAGCGTGCCCGGGTTGTCCGGCTGGTCTTTCAGCAGGATCTGGAACTGTTCGCGCGCCTTGTCGTACTGCTTCTGCTCCACCAGCAGGCGGGCATAGGCTGAACGCACTTCGCGCGCGGCGGGATACTTCTGCAGGAAGCCGGCGAACAGCGCCTGCGCGCCATCCAGGTCCTGCAGCATCTGCGCCATGGTCAGCGTGGCCAGTTCCGAGTCGGGCTTGATGTCCACCGCCCGCTTCGCTTCGGCGCGCGCGCGCTCGGCGTTGCCGGCGGCATTGGCGCCCTGCGCCAGCACCAGGTGCGATTCCTGGGTATTCAGGTAAGGCTTGAGCACGCGCTCCATCAGGGCGAAGGCGGCCGGCTTGTCCTTGGCGCGCAGCAGGAATTGCTGCATCTGGAACATCAGCAGCGGGCGGCCGGTTGGCGGCGCGGCTTTCAGGCGCTGGGCGAACAGGGTTTCCGCTTCGGCCAGGTCGTCGCCCAGCACGGCGAAGCCGAGGAAGTATTGCGCGGCTTCGTCGGATTCCGGCGCCAGTTCGCGCCACAGGCGGATTGCCGCCAGCGCTTCGTTGCCCTGCTTGGCCGACAGCGCCATTTCCGACGCGCGGCGCGCCAGGCGCGGGTCGCGCGTCTGCTGCGCCAGCACCATCATGGTCACATAGGCGCTTTGCCACTGGCCGCGCTTGAAATCCAGTTCGGCCTTGGTCAGCTTGTAAAACAAATCGCTGGTCAGCTCGACGTTGGGCAGCTTTTCGCCTGGCGGCGCGGCCTTGGCGATGGCTTCGGCGGCCGGCGTCGGCGTGGCAGGTGCAGGGGCTGCCGCTTCCGGCGCAGCCGGCTCTTGCGGCATGACTGCACAAGCGGACACGAGGGCCGACAGGGTTACAATGGCGAATGCGTTTTTCAAAGGAAGATCCTGCAAATCGGGCTCAAGTCTTGATTCTACGCCAACCTGCAGAAAACCACCCCCATGCCTGAATTACCAGAAGTTGAAGTCACCCGGCGCGGTGTCGCGCCGCATATCGAGGGCCGCATTGTGCGCGAGGTCGTACTGCGCCGCGAAGGCTTGCGCTGGCCCTTCCCGGATGACTTGCCTGCCGTCCTGGCCGGGCGCCGCGTGGCCGCCACCGACCGCCGCGGCAAGTACCTGCTGGTGCAGTTCGAACATGGCACATTGATCATCCATTTGGGCATGAGTGGCCACCTGCGCGTGCTGCCGACCGGCATCCCACCGGAAAAGCATGATCATTTCGACATGACCGTGGAAGGCGTGGATGGCGTACACGTGCTGCGCATGACCGACCCGCGCCGCTTCGGCGCCGTGCTATGGCACCCGGCCGCAGATGGCGACCTGGAGGAACATAGCCTGCTGCGCGGCCTGGGCGTAGAGCCGCTGGGCCCGGCGTTTTCGGGCAAGCTGCTGTTCGAGCAGACCCGCACCCGCAGCGCCGCCATCAAGCAGGTGCTGATCGCGGGCGATATCGTGGTGGGCGTTGGCAATATCTACTGTTCGGAAAGCCTGTTCCGCGCCGGCATCAACCCGAAGACGGCGGCCAACCGCATCAGCGCGGCCCGCTACGACCGCCTGGCGCAGGCGATCCGCGACGTGCTGGCCGAGGCAATTGTTCAGGGTGGCAGCACTTTGCGCGACTTTATCAGCGTAAATGGACAATCTGGGTATTTCCAGCAGTCATATTTCGTCTATGATCGTGCTGGTGTGCCCTGCCGCCTGTGCGGCGCGCCTGTACGCCAGATCAAGCAGGGCCAGCGTTCCACTTTTTATTGTGTAAACTGCCAGAAATAACGAGATAAACAGAAATGGTAAGGGACCTCGAACAATACAGCGCATGGCGCCAGGGCGTGATCGGCGCTGTTGCAAACTACCGCGACTGGGTCGTGCAGGCCGACCTGGCCGACGCGGCGACCGAGCAGCGCCTGGCGCGCACGCTGTCCAAGCTGTCCGACGACAAGCTGTCGGTGGCGTTTGTGGCGGAATTCTCGCGCGGTAAATCTGAGCTCATCAATTCCATTTTCTTTGCCGACTTCGGCCAACGCATCCTGCCTTCGGCGGCCGGCCGCACCACCATGTGCCCGACCGAGCTGATGTACGACCCGGCCTACCCCGCCTGCATCCGCCTGCTGCCGATCGAAACGCGCGCGGAGAACCTGTCCACCAGCGATTACCGCGACGATCCGCACGCCTGGACCGTGCTGCCGCTGCAGCTCGATTCGCCGGAGCATATGCAGGAAGTATTCAAGCAGGTCAGCCTGACCCGCCACGTGCCGGTGGAAGAGGCCAAGCGCTACGGCCTGTACGACGAGAACGATCCCGATATGCCGGTCACGCTCGATAGCGATGGCCTGGTCGAGATTTCGCGCTGGCGCCACGCCATCATCAACTTCCCGCACCCGCTGCTGAAACAGGGCCTGGTGATCCTCGATACGCCGGGCCTGAATGCGATTGGTACCGAGCCGGAACTGACGCTGAACCTGATCCCGCACGCGCATGCGGTGCTGTTCATCCTGGCCGCCGATACCGGCGTGACCAAGAGCGATATCGAAGTGTGGCGCACGCATATCGGCAACGGCGCCGGCCGCATGGTGGTGCTGAACAAGATCGATTCGATGTGGGACCCGCTGCGCACCGAGGCGGAAATCGATGCCGAGATCCTGCGCCAGCAGGACCATGCGGCGCACATGCTGGGCCTTGATGCGCGCCAGGTGTTCCCGGTGTCTGCGCAGAAGGCGCTGGTGGGCAAGATCACCGGCGACCACGACCTGGTGCACAAGAGCCGCATGAAGCAGCTGGAAAGCGCTTTGTTCAACGAGCTGATCCCGGCCAAGAAGGACATCATCCGCCGCCGCCTGGGCGACGAACTGACGGCGCTGAGCGGGGCGCAGTATGCGGCGCTGTCGGCCAGGACGCGCGGCATCGTCGAACAACTGCTGGAGCTGAAAGGCCTGCGCGGCAAGAACCAGACCGTGATCGCGCACATGGCGCGCCGGGTGGAAGCGGAGAAGAAGGAATTCGACGAGAGCCTGTTCAAGCTGCAGGCCACGCGCGCGGTGTTCACGCGCCTGTCCACCGAGCTGTATTCCAGCCTGGGCATGGATGTGCTGCGCGACAGCCTGGTGAAGGCACGTGCGGGCATGCAGTCGAGCCGCTTCACCACCGGCCTGCGCGATGCGATCGCCGGCTACTTCGACAGCATCCACGCCAACCTGGACGAGTCGGAGCGCAAGATCGAAGAGATCCGCAGCATGATGGAAACCATGTACAAGAAGTTCTCCGCCGAGCACGGCCTGGCGCTGGCCCTGCCGATGGCCTTCTCGCTGGCCAAGTACCGCGATGAGATCAACGAGGCGTACGGCATCTATGAGAAGCAGTTCGGCACCGCCACCATGCTGACCACCTCGCGCGTGGTGCTGATGGAGCGCTTCTTCGATTCCGTGGCGTCGGCTGTGAAGCGCTGTTTCAAGGCGGCCAATGCGGACACCGATGCCTGGCTGAAGGTGATCATGGCGCCGCTGGAGGCGCAGATCCGCCAGCACAAGGAGCAGCTGAAGCACCGCCAGGCGTCGATCGCGCGCATCCATGATGCGACCGATACGCTGGAACAGAAGATCGAGGCCTTCGAAGCCTCGCAAGCCTCGCTGGAGGCGCAGAAAGCCAAGCTGGCGGCGCTGGCGGCGGCCATCAACGATGCGATCGCGGCCGAACCTGTTGTATTGGAGGCGGCGGCGTAAGTGCAGTACGAAGATCCAAGCTTCGCGGCCGACCTGGTCGCGTGGCAGAAACAGCATGGGCGCCACGACCTGCCTTGGCAAAACACCCGCGATGCCTACCTGGTGTGGCTGTCAGAAATCATGCTGCAGCAGACGCAGGTTTCGGCGGTGCTGGGTTATTACGCGCGCTTCCTGGAGCGCTTCCCTACCCTGGCCTCCCTTGCCGCCGCTCCTGTTGAAGACGTGATGGCGCAGTGGGCGGGCCTGGGTTATTACACCCGTGCGCGCAACCTGCATAAGTGCGCGCAGCGCGTGGTGGCCGAGTATGGCGGCGTGTTCCCTTCCGATCCGGCCTTGCTGGCCGAGCTGCCGGGCATCGGCCGCTCCACCGCGGCTGCGATTGCCGCCTTTTCCGCCGGGCGCCGCGCGGCGATCATGGACGGCAATGTGAAGCGCGTTTTCGCGCGCGTATTCGGCATCGACACTTATCCCGGCGAACGCAAAACGGAGGAAGCGATGTGGGCGCGCGCTGAGGCGCTGGCGCCTGCCGAGGGCATCGAGGCTTATACGCAGGGCCTGATGGACATGGGGGCCACGCTGTGCACGCGCAGCAGCCCGTCCTGCGAGCGCTGCCCGATGCAGGCGCGCTGCGTCGCCTTCGCTACCGGGCGCACGGCCGAACTGCCGATCCGCAAACCGAAGAAAGCCACGCCGGAAAAGAATGCGCACATGCTGCTGCTGGTCGACCGCGGCCAGGTGCTGCTCGAACAGCGTCCCGCCACCGGCATCTGGGGCGGCCTGCTATCGCTGCCCGAGCTGGCCGGCCACCAGGCCCTCGCCACGGACGCCGATGCGCACGCCGGCGCGCCGTCCGATGCGGCCGTGGCCGCTGCTGCGAGCGCCTTTGGCGTCATGGAATCGCTGGAACGCCTGCTGCCGGTGGTGCACGTCTTCACCCACTACAAGCTGCACATCCACCCGTTGCTGGTCACGCTCTCCAGCCGCGCCGCTTTGGCCGGCGAAGACCGCTACCAATGGCTCGACGCCGCCGCCCTGCCCGACGCAGCACTGCCGGCGCCGATCAAGAAGCTGCTGCTCGACCTGCTGGGCGAGCGCAGCCAGGCGCGCATGTTTTGATGGCGCTTATCCGGAAAATAGCTTTGCCATATTAATGGCCGTACCAATTGCGGCCACAAGACTGCCGGCCAGCGCGGCACTCATCCATTTGACCATGCGCGTTTCCATGCGCGCTATCTGCGTCTCGAGGCGGGCGATATCTTCCTTCGTTGCGTAGTTGGACTTGATGACTGCGACATCGCATTCAATTGCGGCCATCCTGCGCTCATTGTTTATCCTGGCATCTTCTTGCTCATCGACCATAATGCCTCCGCCGGGTTGAGGGACCTTACGTTTTATGGTCACTCATTCCCGGGCGAAGTTCAAGCAAGCCCATGCACGATTCAACTTGAGACATGTCAAAGGTCCTCGAGGGAATAGATGCGGCGGTGTTCGGCGATGGCGTAGCGGTCGGTCATGCCGGCGATGTAGTCGGCGATGCGGCGCGCCTGGGCGGTGGCGTCGCCGCGTTCGGTGCGGTAGTCGAGCGGCAGCAGCTCGGGCGCGGCGGTGAAGGCGTCGTACAGCTCGCGCACCATGCGGCTGGCCTTCAGGCGCATGCGGTTGACCTTGTAGTGCCGGTACAGGTTCTCGTGCAGGAAGCGTTTCAGCTCCGTGGCGTCCTTGCGCATCTGGTCGGAAAAGCGGATCAGCGGCGGCGCGGCGCGCACGTCGTCCATGCTCTGCGGCGCGTGCTGCGCGATGCGCTCGAGCGAGGTGGCGATCAGGTTGTCGGCCAGGGCGGTGATCAGGCGGCGCAGCGTTTCATAGATCGCACGGCGGCCGGACAGGCCGGGATGCGCGCCCTGCACTTCGCGCCACAGGCGGCCGAAGAATTCCACTTCCTCCAGCTGGGCGATGGTGATCAGGCCGGAACGCAGGCCGTCGTCGATATCGTGGCTGTTGTAGGCGATTTCGTCGGCCAGGTTGGTCAGCTGCGCTTCCAGCGAGGGTTGCGTCTTGTCGAGGAAGCGCTGCGCCACGTCGCCCAGCAGGCGCGCATTGTTCAGCGAGCAGTGCTTCAGGATGCCTTCGCGCGTTTCGAACATCAGGTTCAGGCCATCGAAGGCGCCGTACTGCTCTTCCAGCACATCCACCACGCGCAGGCTTTGCAGGTTGTGCTCGAAGCCGCCATGCTCCTTCATGCATTCGTGCAGCACGTCCTGGCCCACGTGGCCGAACGGCGTGTGGCCCAGGTCGTGCGCCAGGGCGATGGCTTCCACCAGGTCTTCGTTCAGGCGCAGGTTGCGCGCCAGCGAGCGGCCGATCTGCGCCACTTCCAGGCTGTGCGTGAGGCGGGTGCGGAACAGGTCTCCCTCGTGGTTGAGGAAGACCTGGGTCTTGTATTCGAGCCGGCGGAAGGCGGTCGAATGGATGATGCGGTCGCGGTCGCGCTGGAACTGCGAGCGCGAGGCGTGCGGGGTTTCGGGGAAGCGGCGGCCGCGCCCCTTGTCAGAATGTGCTGCGTAGGGGGCGAGCGTCTCTTCCAATGTTTACTCCGTGCAGGCTTCCAGGGTTTGCAGCAGCACGTCCTGCGGGGCGGTCGTGATGCGCGCTTTGCCGAGCGGGTCGAGCAGGATGAACTTGATCGCCCCGCCCTCGTTCTTCTTGTCCACCTCCATCAGCTCCAGCCAGCGCTCGGTGCCGAGGTCCGGCGCCACGACCGGCAGGCCGGCAGCGGCCACCAGGTCGCGGATGCGCTCCACCGCCGCTGCATCGATAAAGCCCAGGCGCTGCGACAGGTCGGCCGCCATCACCATGCCGCAACCGACCGCCTCGCCGTGCAGCCAGGCGCCGTAGCCCATGCCGGCCTCGATGGCGTGGCCAAAGGTGTGGCCGAAATTCAGGATCGCACGCAGGCCGCCTTCGCGTTCATCCTGGCGCACCACGTCGGCCTTGATTTCGCAGGAGCGCGCAATGGCGTAGGCCAGCGCACCCTTGTCGCGCGCCATCAGCAGGCCGATATTGGCTTCGATCCATTCGAAGAACGGCACGTCGATGATGCAGCCATACTTGATCACTTCCGCCAGGCCGGCCGACAGCTCGCGCGCCGGCAGGGTTTCCAGCGTGGCGGTATCGGCGATCACCGCTTTCGGCTGGTAGAAGGCGCCGATCATGTTCTTGCCCAGCGGGTGGTTGATGCCGGTCTTGCCGCCCACCGAGGAATCGACCTGGGACAG
This sequence comes from Pseudoduganella sp. OTU4001, assembly GCF_038440195.1. Lineage (NCBI taxonomy): Bacteria > Pseudomonadati > Pseudomonadota > Betaproteobacteria > Burkholderiales > Oxalobacteraceae > Pseudoduganella > Pseudoduganella sp. OTU4001. The sequence continues at coordinate 28,389 of NZ_JASATG010000019.1, forward strand.
CAGGGTGGTCGGCACCTGCACAAAATCCACGCCGCGCATATAGGACGCCGCCGCGTAACCGGTCATGTCGCCGATCACGCCGCCGCCCAGGGCCACCAGGGTGGTCTTGCGGTCGGCCTTGTTGGCCAGCAGCGCATCGAACACCTTCATCAGCGATTCCCAGTGCTTGTGCTGTTCGCCGTCCGGCAGCACCACCTCGATCACTTCCTTGCCGGCGGCAGCCAGCGGCGCGCGCACCCGCTCCATGTAGAGCGGAGCCACGGTTTCGTTGGAAATGATGGCGACCTTCTTGCCGCCGACGTATTTGGGCAGCAGGCTGGCGTCGTCCAGCAGGGACGGGCCAATGGCGATCGGGTAGCTGCGTTCCTCCAGATCGACGTTGAGCAGGATCTTTTCAATCATGACGGCTTGTGCGGTGGTGGCGCAGTTGGGCGCAGCCTGGCAGGCCAGGGCGTCCAGCTGGTTGATGATGGTCTGCACCATCGATTGTACGTTGGGACGGCCGGTGTCGATGACCAGGTCGGCCATCTCCATGTACAGCGGCTCGCGCTGCGCCAGCAGTTCTTCCAGTTTCTTGCGGGGATCGGCCGTTTGCAACAGGGGCCGGTTCTTGTCGTGCGCCGTGCGGGCCAGGATCGAATTGATCGATGCACGCAGGTAGATGACGGTGCCGCGCTCTTTGAGCAGTGCGCGGCTGCCTTCGTTGAGGATGGCGCCGCCGCCGGTGGCCAGCACCAGGCCTTGCTGGTTGGTCAGGTCGCGGATGACGTCCGCTTCGCGCCGGCGGAAGGCAGCTTCGCCTTCAATTTCGAAGATCCACGGGATGGAGGCGCCGGTGCGGCTTTCGATTTCGTGGTCGGAATCTACGAATCGAAGCCCCAGCTTGCGGGCGAGCTGACGACCGATGGTCGTCTTGCCCGCCCCCATCAACCCAACTAAGTAAACATTTTGCATTCACGCATGATAGCTCAATTCGCGATATTGCAGTCCGAGGCCGAGAAGGTGTTGGTTTCGCCATATGGGCTGATGGCGCCTGGCGGTGCAGACGTGGCAGCGGTGTAATCAGGCGAAGCGCCCGGCAGGATCGGGATATAGGAAACGTAGGTGGCCTCGGAGCCGGACACCTGGCCGCGGATGGTCAGGTCCACGCCGGTCCACAGGGCACGGTCGCGGGCATAGGTCAGCGTCACGGTGGCGCGGCCCTCGGCATTGGTGGTGCCGCTCGAGGTGACCGCGACCGGGATGCCCGGATCGAGCCTGCCGTTGCCGTTCCTGTCTTCGCCGCTATCCAAGACGCCATTCCTGTTGGCGTCTTCGTTCGGGCAGGCGAAAGGCAGCGTCAGGGTGGTCACGCCATTGACGGTGTCGGCACGGAACGGCAGCGTCCATGGACCATCCGGCAATGGGAACACCAGGGATCCCTTGCGGAAGTGGCGCGGCCACACGGAGGCGGTGACGTTGACGCCCGGTACCGCGTTGCCGCTGGCGTCGACCACCAGCACCGTGTATTCCTTGGAATAGGTGGTGACGCTCGGGGTGGCGACTTCGCGGCCGGTGCCGGCCGAAATGAACAGCGATTTCTTCGACACGGTCAGGCGGGTGGTGGCCGACGCGGTCGAAGCGCCTTGCAATTGGGCGCTGATCACCACGCCATCGAGCGCGGTGGCGGAGGTGCCGGCGATATAGCTCACGCTGGCCGAGCCGTCGCTGCCGGTGGCAACCTGTGCCGGCTGGGTCAGCGAACCGCCGCTGGCGTCGCTGACGATGCTGAAGGTCACCACGGCATTCTTGACCAGGTTGTTGGCTGCCGTGCCATCGCGCACCACGGCGCGGATGGTGGCTTGCTGCGACGTGCTGCCGACGGTATTGGCGCCCACTACGGCAGGATCGGACTGCACCGTGATGGTGGAAGAAGCCAGCAGCGGCGCCACGAATTCCAGCGCGCCCTGGGCGGTGCCGCCGCCGACGATATTGGCGGTCAGGGTCGCGATGCCCGGGCTGGTGGCGCGCACATACAGTACGGCGTCGCCGCCCGACAGCGGCACGCCAACGCTTTGCGGGCTGGTGCAGGCGGCATCGGTGTACACCGTGCCGCGCGAGGACGCCACCATCACCGAGCCGCTGGTCGGCGCGCCGGCATTGTCGCTGTGCACGCGCAGCGGGATGCAGGTGTTGATGTTGGCCACCGCGGCGCCGCTGACGGTCGCGACGGTGAAGTTGGCCGAGCTGACCAGCACTTCAGTCGACGCGCTTTCGCCCATCGAACGCACGGTAATGACGTCCTTGCCGCCGGCCGGGACGGCGGTTGCGGTATAGCGCAGCGTGAGCTGGCCGCCCGCATCGGTCACGGCCGTGCCGCCGCCCTTGACTGCCAGCGTATTGGCGGTCGAGCTGAAGGTGACCGGCTTGTTGGCCAGCGCGTTGCCGGCGCTGTCGGTCAGCTTCACGGTGACGTCGGTGCTGCTGCCGACGTTGACGGTCGGGTTGGCGGTCACCTTGACGGTGGTGCCGACCACCGCCACGGTGGTGGTCACCGGCGCCAGGCCGGCCAGGGTGCCGGTAATGCGGATCACGCGCGAGGTGGCGTCATTGCCGGTGGAGAGCTTCTCGGTGACCACGCCCTTGCTGTCGGTGATGCGGGTGCCGGCGGTCAGGCTGCCGCTATCGACCGCCAGGTCGACGCGCACGCCCGGCATCACGGAATTGTTGGAGTCGCGCACCAGCGCGGTCACCGTCACTTCCGAACCGGCCGCGCCGGACGAAGTCAGGGTGCCGGAATCGGTGGTCAGGGTCAGCGACTGCGTCGCCTGCACCACCTTGACCACGATTTCATTGGAGGTAACGCTGCCCACGCTGGCCGAGATCTTGATGTCGCGCAGCGTCGCATCGCCCTTGGTGCTCAGTTTTTCAGTGACCAGGCCATTGGAGTCGGTCACGCCGCCGCTGGTGCTGATGCTGCCGGAGCTGGCCTTGAACACCACGGTGGCGCCGGGCACGGCGCGGTTGTTGGCGTCCTTGACCTGGGCGGTCAAAGTGACTTCGGTGCCGTCCTGGCCGGACGAAGCGATAGTGCCGGCGCTGGCGCTCACCACGATGGTGGCGGCCTTCGGCGCGGTCGGATCGGGATTGTTCGGCGTCGCCCCCGGCGAGCCGCCACCGCCGCCGCAGGCGGCCAGCAGGCTGGCGCAGGCGAATGCCCCCACCCAGCCCGACAGTTTTCGTAACACGTTCGTCATTTCTCTTACCCTTTTTCTGATGACACTGGAGCTTCGTCTCAACGCGCGGACAGGCGGTCGGTAACGATCTTTGGCGTAATGAAGACCAGCAGCTCGGTCTTGTCATTGGTACGCGAATTCGATTTGAACAGGTTGCCCAGCACCGGCACATCACCCAGCAGCGGCACCTTGGCCGTGGTGTTGCGCTCGATCTGCTGGTAGATACCGCCCAGCACCACGGTGCCGCCGTTCTCCACCATCACCTGGGTTTTCACGTGCTTGTTGTCGATCGCGAAGCCGGCGCGGGTCTCCTGCGCCACGGAATCCTTGGTCACGTCCACGTCCAGCACCACATTGCCGTCCGGGGTAATCTGCGGCACCACGTCCAGCTTCAGGTTGGCCTTGCGGAACACGATCGAGGTCGCGCCGCTGGAGGTGGCCACCTGGTACGGCAGTTCGATACCCTGCTCGATGATGGCGGCCGTCTTGTCAGCGGTCACCACGCGCGGGCTGGAAATCACCTTGCCGGCGCCATCGGCTTCCAGCGCCGACAGTTCCAGGTTCAGGAAGCGGTTGGCGGCCGAGTTGAACAGGCTGATCGCCAGGCTGCCGGCCTGCGCGCCGCCGATGCCGGCCGCCGGCAGGTTGATGAACTGGGTATTGCCGAAGGCGGAGGCGTCGTCCACGCGCACCACACCGGTGGCCTGGCCTACGCCGTTCTGGTTGCCGGAAATGGCCAGGCGGTTGTTGCCGTTGCCCAGCTGCCAGCCGGCGTCGCCGCCGCGGATGCCGCGCATGTCGGCGAAGCCCAGCTTGGCGCCCAGGGTGCGGGTGAAGGTGTCGGACGCTTCCACGATGCGCGCTTCGATCAGCACCTGCTTGGTAGCGACGTCGGTCTTCTGGATCAGTTTGCGCACTTCTTCCAGCTTGGAGGCGATGTCGGTCACGAACAGCTGGTTGGTGCGCGGTTCGATGATGGCGCTGCCGCGCTTGGACAGGATGCGGTTCTTGGCGTCGCCGCCGTCGATGCCGAACACGGTCTTGAACGCTTCCGCTTTCTGGTAGTTCAGCTGGAAGATCTCAGACTTGAGCGGCTCCAGGTCGGCGATCTGGGCGCGCTGCTCCAGCTCCAGCTTTTCCTTGGTCAGCAGCTCTTCCTTCGGCGCGATCCACAGCACGTTGCCGTTCTTGCGCATGTCCAGGCCCTTGGCCTGCAGCACCACGTCCAGCGCGTGGTCCCACGGCACTTCCTTCAGGCGCAGGGTCAGGTTGCCGCCCACGCTGTCGCTGGTGATGATGTTCAGGCCGGAGATGTCGGCAATGGCCTGCAGCGCGGCGCGCACTTCCACGTTCTGGAAGTTGAACGACAGCTTCTCGCCGCGGTAGCCTTGCGAGCCTTGCACCAGCTTGTTCGGGTCTTCCTTGATCGGCTTGACGTCGACCACCAGCTGGGTGTCGCTCTGGTACACGCTCTGTTCCCACAGGCCGTGCGCTTCCACGGTCATGCGCACATTGTCGCCCTGCGGCACGGTGGTGACGCGGCTGACCGGGGTGCCGAAATCGGTCACGTCCAGGCGGCGGCGCAGCGTTTCCGGCAGGCCGGTCTTGAGGAAGTCCACCACCACGCCGGTGGCGGTCTGGCGCACGTCGACCGCGACCTGGTTGTTCGGCAGGTCGATCACGACGCGGCCTTCACCATTGGTGCCGCGGCGGAAATCGATATCGCGCAGCTGTTGCTTGCCTTTCGGGGCCGGCGCCGCTTCGGCTGCCACCGGCAGGCCGCGCGCGTCAACCGCCTGCGCCACGCCGCCGGAAGAATCGATGGTCAGGATCACGGCCTTGCCGTCGATGGCGGTGGCATAGTTCAGCGTGCGTTTCAGGTTGAACACCAGGCGCGAACGGTCGCCCGCCTGCACCACGTTCACGCTGGCCAGGTCGCCCAGGTTGATTTCCTGGCTGGTCTTGCCGGTGCCGTTGCTGGTGGCGCCGAAGTCCAGCGCAATACGCGCGGGATTGGTGATGGCAAAGCCGATCGGCAGCTTTTCCGGCGCGTCCTTCATCTGGATCTTCACGATCACATTGCTGCCCTGCTGGTTGGCCGTGATCGATTCGATCGCGTTGCCTTGCTGGGCCTGCGCCACGGCTGCGCTGCCGGCCAGCGCCAGCACGACGCCTACCTGGCGGCAAAGGCGCTTCACGGTTCTGATGGCGATCATTTGGAGCTCTCCTTACTTTCCTGCAGTTCCAGCTTCGATATGCGCTCGACCCAATCGCCGGCCGCATCCTGAACAATTTCCCTCACCGTGATCGCGTCTTCGTCGACCCCGGTGATCAATCCGTAATTCTGTCCGGCGTACTGGCCGGTCCTGACCTGGTAGACGGTGCGGTCGATCTGCAGCAGTCCGTACATCACGCGGTTCTTTTCAATGGTGCCGACCATCTTCATCGCATCGAGCGGGAAGCTCTCCAGGAACTCCTTGCGGCGGTTCTGGTCGGGCGCCTGGGCGCCGCCGGGACGGGACTTGGCCAGTTCGGTCAGCAGCTTGCTGGCGTTGAACGGGTCGAGCGCATCATTGGCGGCATAGGCGAACGGCGTGAAGGTTTTCGGTTCCGGCAGCGGCTTGACGGTCGGCCGGGTTTGCGACTCGACTTCCTTCATCCAGGTGCGCACTTGCTGCACGTCGCTGTCGCCGCAAGCGCTCAGCAGGAGGGCGCAGGCCAGAGGGGCGAATTTTTTCATTATTTCGCTCCTTTTTTCTTCTTCTCGTTGGCAATCTTGCGCTGCTCGGCCACTTCTTCAGGGTCGAGGTAGCGGAAGGTCTTGGCGATCGCGTTCAGCTGCAGCTGGCCGCCGCCCAGTTCCCTGCCTTCGCGGCTCTTGGTGTCGAGCGAGACGTTGTTCAGGGTAACGATACGCGCCATGCCCGCCAGGTCGCCGGCAAAGGCGCCCAGGTCGTGGTAGCTGCCGGTGACGCGCAGTTCGATCGGCTGCTCGGCGTAGTACTCCTTGACGTCGACCCGGTTCGGCTTGAACAGGTCGAAGGTCAGGCCACGGCCGGTGCCGGCCTGGTTGATGTCGGACAGCAGGGCCGCCATTTCGGCTTTGCCCGGCAGCTGCTTCTCCATCTGCACCACGTATTTGTCGACTTGCTCTTTCTGGCGCTTGAGTTCTTCCAGGTTGACCGCCTGGCCCATCTTCATGCGGTATTCGTCGCGCAGCTTCACTTCCGCCTGCTCGCCCAGCTCCAGCTCCTCGTACTGCGATTCCCAGTAGCCGAAATAGCCGGCCAGCACCACCAGCGCGCCGACGCCAACGGCGCACAGCAAGCGCGGCACGATGGGCCACAAGCCCGGATGCACGCCGTTCAGGTTCCTGAACTGGGCGCTGAGCGATTCCCCGATTTGTTTCAGATCAGTTGCCATGGTTATGCTCTCAGGACTTGGCGGCGGCTGGCTTGGCGCCCTTGGCGCCCGGCTTGCCGTCCGGGTTTTCGTCCTTGTCGCGCGGACGCTTGATCATGACCGACAGCTGGAATTCGACAATCTTGCGGGCGCTGGCCTTGTTGTTGGGGTTGCCCAGCGTGCCGGATTTGACTTCGACCAGGTCGGGACGTTCCAGCCACGGCGAATTGCCCGACAGGTTGCGCAGCAGTTCGGAGACGCGCTCCTGCGACTGGGCATTGCCGGTCAGCGTGACTTTCAGGTTTTCCTGCTTGACGGTGCGCAGGTAGACGCCGGGCGGGGTTTGCTTGACCAGTTCGTCCATCAGGTAGACCGGCTGGTTGCGGTCGGCCTGCAAATCTTCCACCGCCTGCTGGCGCGCTTTCAGCGCATCGATTTCCTGGCGCAGGGTGGAGATTTCCGCGATCTTCTTATCCAGTTCGGCGATCGAGGACTTCAGCACGTCGTTGCGCTGGTTCTGGATCGAGATCGAGCGCGCGTTGTAGCCGCTGACCAGCAGCACGATGGCCGCGCCCACCACGCCGCCCAGCGTCAGCAAGGCCACGAAGGCCTTCTTGCGCAGCTTGCGTTTTTCCTCCCGGTGCGGGAGCAGGTTAATGCGTATCATCAGCCGAACCTCCGCATAGCAAGTCCGCAGGCCACCAGGTAAGCAGGCGCGTCGCCGCGCAGCGCCTGTTCACGCACGCCGGAAGCCAGCTGCATGCCCTTGAACGGCGAGACCACGGCGCTGGAAATTCGGGTACGGCCGGCGATTATTTCGAGCAGGCCTGGCAGCACGGCGCAGCCGCCGGCCAGGAAAATCTGGTCGATCTTGGTGAACGGCGTCGAGGTGAAGAAGAACTGGATAGCGCGCGTCACTTCCAGCGCCGCGCCTTCCAGCCAGGGGCCGAGCACGTCGGACTGGTAGTTCTCCGGCAGGTCGCCGGTCTTCTTGCGCGCCTCGGCTTCTTCGAAAGCCAGGCCGTAGGAACGCACGATGTCCTGGGTCAGCGAATTGCCGCCGAACGGCTGTTCGCGCTCGTACACGGTGACGCCGTCCAGCATGACGGAAATCTGGGTCGATACCGCGCCGATCTGGAACAGCGCGATCACCTGGCCGGCGCCGCCGTCGGGCATCTGGGCCGTGATGCGGTCCAGCGCGGCGCGCGCGGCGTAGGATTCGATATCCATCACCTGCGCCTTCATGCCGGCCGATTCGACGATCGCCACGCGGTCCTCGACTTTTTCGCGGCGCGCCGCCGCCAGCATGACTTCAATATCGTCGGTCGAGCTGGAGACCGGGCCGAGCACGTCGAAGTCCAGGCTCACCTCGTCGAGTGCAAACGGGATGTACTGGGCCGCTTCGGATTCGACCTGCACTTCCAGCTGCTCTTCGCTCATACCGGAGGGCAGCACGATTTTCTTGGTAATGACGGAAGCAGGCGGCATGCCCAGCGCCACATGCTTGGCGCGCGTGCCGCTTTTCTTGACCAGGCGGCGCACCGCCTCGACCACTTGCTCCATATTCTCGATATTGCCGTCGGCGACCGCGCCGCGCGGCAACGGTTCCGAGGCGCAGCGCTCAAGGCGCACCCCGTCCTTGCCCGCATCGGACAACTCCACCAGGCGCACGCTCGAGGTGCTGATATCAAGGCCAACCAGAGGCGCCTGGGCGCCGCCAAACAGGGCTTTCAGGTCCAATGACATGGATGCACTCCTGACAACTCCATAGACATTTACATATCCAAATTCGTTTAAAAACCCGTGTTTAGACGGCAAACATGAGACAGTACATTAGATGCTAGCAACATTGCACAAGCGATGTAAAGGTATTTCTCCTGTGCACGATTACCGTTTTGTGAGGGTTTCGCCACACTAAAACTTGCAATTTATGGCATATCAAATAACTAAGTTGTTTTGTTACTCACCGTAAATATTTCCGGAGATCAGGTGCGCGCTGGGGACAGGCCCCTCATTTATAATGCCTTGCATAAAACCTAGTGAAGCTGCGTATGACTGCAAATACCCCTGACGCCCCGGTGAAAAAATCGCCCAAGGGCTTTTTGCTGATGGCCCTGATTTCCCTGCTGGGCCTGATCCTGGCCGGCGTCTTGCTGGTGGTGTTCGGCCTGGCCATGGCCTACCCCAACCTGCCCTCGCTCGAGACCATTACCGACTACCGGCCGAAAATGCCGCTGCGCATCTACTCGGCCGACAATGTGCTGATCGGCGAGTTCGGCGAAGAGCGCCGCAACCTGGTGCATATCAAGGACATCCCCGACGTCATGAAGAAGTCGGTGCTGGCCGCCGAGGACAATAATTTCTACGAACACGGTGGCCTGGATTACTGGGGCATCCTGCGCGCCGCGCTGCACAATGCGACCAGCAGCAGCCGCCAGGGTGCCTCGACGATTACGCAACAGGTAGCGCGCAACTTCTTCCTCTCCAGCGAGCAGACGTTCAAACGCAAGGCGTACGAGGCGCTGCTGGCCTGGAAGATCGAACAGAACCTGACCAAGGACCAGATTCTGGAGGTCTATATGAACCAGATCTACCTGGGGCAGCGGGCCTACGGCTTTTCGTCGGCCGCCCAAATCTACTTCGGCAAGAACCTGAAAGACATTAGCGTGGCCGAAGCGGCCATGCTGGCGGGCCTGCCTAAAGCGCCTTCGGCCTACAACCCGGTGGTCAACCCGAAGCGCGCCAAGGTGCGCCAGCAGTACATCCTGCAGCGCATGGCTTCGCTTGGCTATATTACGCCTGCCCAGTACGAAGCGGCGAAAGTTGAACAACTAAAAGTGAAAACCGATAGCAGCGAATTTGGCGTGCATGCCGAATATGTTGCGGAAATGGCGCGCCAGCTGGTCTACGAGCAATTCAAGGAAGAGACCTATACGCGCGGCCTGAACGTGTTCACCACGATTACCAAGGCCGACCAGGATGCCGCCTACCTGGCGCTGCGCAGCGGCGTGATGGAATACGAACGCCGCCACCCTTACCGCGGCCCGGAAGCCTATGTCGACCTCCCGGCCAACAAGTCGGAGGCCGACGAGATCGTGGAAACCGAACTGGCCGAGCACCCGGACAGCGACAATATCGTCGCCGCCATGGTGCTGAGCGCGGCGGCCGACAAGGTGGTGGCGGTGACCGCTTCGGGCGAAGAGATCAGCATCACCGGCGCCGGCCTGGCCATGGGCAAGAACTGGCTGTCGGACAAGAACCCGCCGAACAAGCGCATCCGCCGCGGCGCCGTGATCCGCGTCATGCAGGAAGGCAAGGACTGGCAGATCACCCAGATGCCGGAAGTGGAATCGGCCTTCATCGCCGCCAACACCGAGGACGGCGCGATCAAGGCCATGGTGGGCGGCTTCGACTACAACCGCAACAAGTTCAACCACGTGACCCAGGCCTGGCGCCAGCCGGGCTCCTCCTTCAAGCCGTTCATCTACTCGGCTTCGCTGGAGCGCGGCCTGTCGCCGGCCACCCTGATCAATGACGCGCCGATTTCCTTCGACGCCGGCCAGACCGGCGGCCAGGCGTGGGAGCCGAAGAACTACGACGGCAAGTATGAGGGGCCGATGAGCATGCGGCGCGGCCTGACCAAGTCCAAGAACATGGTCTCGATCCGCATCCTGAACCGTATCGGCGCCAAGTACGGCCAGGAATACACCACCCGCTTCGGTTTCGATTCTGAGCGCAACCCGCCTTACCTGACCCTGGCGCTCGGCGCGGGCGGGGTGACGCCGATGCAGATGGCGGGCGCCTACGCGGTGTTTGCCAACGGCGGCTATAAGGTGTCGCCTTACCTGATCGCCAAGGTGACCGATGCCAACGGCAAGGTGCTGTCGCAGGCCAATCCGGACCGCGCCGGCGACGAGAAGAACCGCGTGATCGACGAGCGCAATGCCTTCCTGATGGACTCGATGATGAAGGATGTGGTGCGCTTCGGTACCGCGACCCGCGCGCTGTCTCTGAAGCGGCCGGATATCGCGGGCAAGACCGGCACCACCAACGATTCGATCGACGCCTGGTTTGCCGGCTACCAGCCGAAACTGGTGGGCGTGGCGTGGATCGGTTTCGACCAGCCGAAGAACCTGGGCAATAAGGAAACCGGCGGCGGCCTGGCCCTGCCGATCTGGATCGGCTATATGGCCAAGGCGCTCAAGTCTGTTCCGATTGAGGAACGCCCAGTACCGGAGGGCATCATCGCCCAGGATGGGGAGTATTACTATGCGGAGAATCCGCCGGGCGTCGGTGTCGACAGCCTGGAAGGCGCGACCCGCGGCACGCCGGCGGAGGAAAAGCAGAAGGATGCTGTGAAGAACGAGCTGTTCTGAACCGGTAAACCGGTCTTAAGGCGCCACAACCACCGGCGCACCACCCTGCTCGGTCACAATCTCCGACAACGCCGCGTACAGTTCCGTACCGCGGCGCGTATCGATCCACTTGCCATCCACCTGGCGGTAGTGGAAGCCGCCCGAGCGGGCCGCCACCCACAGCTCCTGCATCGGCGCCTGCGAGTTGATGATCACCTTCGATCCGTTCTCCACGAACTCGATCTCCAGCACATTGCCGCTGCGGCTGCACTCCACATCCACCATATCCTGCTCGCACAGGCGGTCGAGCGACGCTTCGATCGCTTCCAGCGTGGCGTCGGCCAGGTCCAAAAATTCCGATTCGGTCATGCTACACTCCAAGATTCCTATCAAGCCCCTATTTTAATCGTGAAGTCCCGAATCGCACTTGCTGCTGTAACAACGGCAGCCCTGCTGGCCGGATGTGGCCAAACCGGCCCACTCTACCTGCCAAAGCCACCCGCCAAGCCTGTCACCACGGGCAAACCTGGCGTGGCGCCACCGGCGGCTCCGGTTCCATCCACACCACCAGCGTCCCAACAGTAAGAATATGTCCCACTTCGAATACCAGAATGGCGTACTGCACGCCGAAGGCGTTGCGCTCGATTCCATCGCAGAACAGTACGGCACCCCGGCCTACGTCTATTCCAAATCGCAGCTGACCGATAACTTCGACTCATACGCCAATGCCTGCGCCGGCCGCGACGCGCTGGTGTGCTACGCGATGAAGGCCAACTCCAACCTGGCCATCCTGGACCTGCTGGCACGCCGCGGCGCCGGCTTCGACATCGTGTCGGGCGGCGAACTGCTGCGCGTGATCGCCGCCGGCGGCGATCCGAAGAAGGTGATCTTCTCCGGCGTCGGCAAGAGCGTGGAAGAGATGCGCCTGGCGCTGTCGCACGACATCCTGTGCTTCAACGTCGAGTCGATCCCGGAACTGCACCGCCTGAACGAAGTGGCAGGCAGCATGGGCAAGAAAGCGCGCATCTCGCTGCGCGTGAACCCGAACGTGGACGCCAAGACCCACCCTTACATCGCGACCGGCCTGAAAGCCAACAAGTTCGGCGTGGCCTTCGACGATGCGCTGGAAACCTACCGCACCGCCGCCGCCCTGCCGCACCTGGACGTCTCCGGCATCGACTGCCATATCGGCTCGCAGCTGCTGGACGACGCGCCGCTGCTGGAAGCGCTCGACAAGCTGATCGAACTGATCGACGCGCTGGGCGCGGAAGGCATCCACCTGCACCACCTCGACATCGGCGGCGGCCTGGGCATCGATTACGGCGACGGCGCCCCGGTGCCGGTGGGCGACTACCTGGGCCGCCTGTTCAAGCGCATCGACGCCTGGCGCGCCGAGAAGCATGGCGGCGCCCCGATCAAGGTGATCTTCGAGCCGGGCCGCTCCATCGTCGGCAATGCCGGCGTGCTGCTGACCCGCGTGGAATTCATCAAGCACGGCGAAGAGAAGAACTTCTGCATCGTCGATGCGGCCATGAACGATATGGCGCGTCCGGCCATGTACCAGGCCTGGATGGATATGCAGCCGGTGGTGCGCACCGATGCCGCCAAAGCCATGTTCGACGTGGTGGGCCCGATCTGCGAATCCGGCGACTGGCTGGCGCGCGACCGCGAACTGAACGTGGCGCCGGGCGACCTGCTGGTAATGAAGACCGCCGGCGCCTACGGCATGACCATGGCCTCCAACTACAACACCCGCGGCCGCGCCGTGGAGCTGATCGTGGACGGCGGCGTGGTGCACGTGGTGCGCAAGCGCGAGAATCCGGCCGACCTGTTCGCGCTGGAATCCACCATCAAGTAACAGCCTTCACCTTGCTGCGCGCCCACCAGGCGCGCAGCCCCAGCAACACCAGCACGATCAAGCCGAACAAGATCGGCTTGTTGAAGTCGTGCTTCCCCGCCCGCATCCACCAGAAGTGCAAGATCCCCAGCGGCGCGATCACATACACCAGCTTATGCAACAGCTGCCAGCGCTTGCCGCCCAGGCGGCGCACCATGCCGTTGGTGCTGGTCACGGCCAGCGGCACCAGCAGCACGAAAGCCGTAAAGCCGACGAAGATGAAGGGCCGCTTGGCCACATCCTTCAGCATCTCCTGCACGTCGAAGAAATGGTCGAACCACAGGAAGGTGGTGAAGTGCAGCAGCGCGTAGAAAAAGGCGTACAGCCCCATCATGCGGCGCAGCTTGAGCAACCAGTTCCAGCCGCTGAAGCGCCGCAGCGGCGTGACCGCCAGCGTGATGCACAGGAAATACAAGGTCCACGAGCCGGTATTGCGCGTGATGTACTGCAGCGGCTCCACCAGCTGGTCGGTCGCCACCAGGTAGACCAGTGCGAAGAACGGCACCAGCGCCAGCACGAAGGCGATAGCCTTGATCGCCGTCAGCTGGCGCGGGGTCGGGGTAAAGGCCATCAGTAGAACTTCTTCAGGTCCATGCCGGTGTACAGCGAGGCGACTTCCGGGTAGCCGTTGAACATCAAGGTCTTGCGCTTGCGGGTGAAGAAACCGTCTTCGCCGATGCGGCGCTCGGTGGCCTGCGACCAGCGCGGGTGGTCGACCGTCGGGTTCACGTTCGAGAAGAAGCCGTATTCGTTCGGCGCCGACAGGTTCCACGAGGTGCGCGGAATATCGCGTACGAAGCGGATCTTCACGATCGACTTGGCCGACTTGAAGCCGTACTTCCACGGCAGCACCATGCGCACCGGCGCGCCGTTCTGGTTCGGCAGCACCTCGCCGTACATGCCGAAGGTGAGCAGTGCCAGCGGATGGTTAGCTTCATCGATACGCAGGCCTTCCACATACGGCCAGTCCAGCACGCGGCTGCCGACGCCCGGCATCTGCTTGCGGTCGGCCAGGGTGATGAATTCAACGTATTTGGCGTTACCGGTCGGCTCGACCTTCTTGATCAACTCGGAGAACGAATAGCCGATCCACGGGATCACCATCGACCAGCCCTCTACACAACGCAGGCGGTAGATGCGCTCCTCCAGCGGCGCCAGCTTGAGCAGGCTGTCGATATCGAGCGTCATCGGCCTTTTCACCTCGCCCTCGATCTGCACCGTCCAGGGCCGCGTGCGCAGCGTATGGGCGTTCTCGGCCGGGTCGGACTTGTCGGTGCCGAACTCGTAGAAGTTGTTATAGCTGGTGGCGTCCTTGTATTCGGTCTGCTTTTCCATGACGGCAAAGGCCGGATTGCGCTTGGCCGCCAGCTTGGCGCCGCCACCGCCTTGCGCCAGCGCCAGCTCGGGGCCGAGGATGGCGCCCGCCGCCGCCAGCTTGATGAACTTGCGGCGCGACTCGAATACTTCGCGCGGAGTGATTTCGGAAGGGAGGATCAACATGGCAGCTCCAGTGCTGGTGCAAGGTAATAGCTAAACCTTACACCAGATTGCTGAAGCCCAAATTAAAAAAGCCGCCCGGCGAACCGGGCGGCTTTCAGGATACCAATCTATCGATTAGTACTCGTAGCGGGCGGTCAGGCGCACGCTGCGTGGTTCCTGATAGGAGGTTGGGCTCTTCCAGTTCAGGTTGACACGACCCTCGGTTGCCGAAGTGGTAGCGCGGCTGTAGTCCTTGCGCTCCTGGACTTCGTTTACGGTGTCGCGGTTCAGGATGTTAAACACGTCCAGCTGCACGGTCAGCTTGCTCTGGCCGAACTTGGCGATGTACGCCAGGTTCATGTCCAGGGTGGTGGTCCATGGCGTACGGCCAAAGGTACCACGCTGGTGCAGTTCGCTCTTGCCCTGGTCATTCACGCAGTAGTACGCGGAACCGGTGGTGTAGTTGCGGGCATCCGAGTAGTCAGCTGCGGTGGACGGTACGAAACCGATGCAGCTGATTGGACGGCCCGACGCGATCTGGGCGTTGTAGCCGATACGGAAGTTCTCGTTCAGCTGGTACAGGCCGTAGCTCTTCAGCACGTGGCGGCGGTCACCCGGCAGAGGACCATCGGCGCCGTGGGTCAGCGACGGGAAGTCGAAGTCCTGCGACACACCAGCATCTTCCTGGTTGATGATCGAGCTCACGTAGCCTTCCGCGGTACCCGTGGACTTGGACAGCACGTACGACGCATTCACGCCCCAGGTGCCGTTGAACGGACGTTCCAGGGTCAGCTCAAGCGCCTTGTAAGTACGGGTGTACTTGGCCAGGCCGATGTAGCTGTTCGGTACGGTGACTTCCTTCAGCTTGCCGTCGTTGTTGACGTCCATCTGCAGGGTCACGTCGCGGCCAGGGTTCACCATCAGACACTGGGCCATGGTGCCCGAGTCGAAGTTATGGTAGCCGTTGTCTTCTGCCCACTTCTCGAACGCCAGGTGCGAGCAGTAGTCGTCCATACCGTCATTGACCTTGCGGTAGATACCGCGCATACCGAAGTCCCAGCCCTTCACGATCTGCCATTGCGCGCCCAGGATGAATTCATCCTGCGACATTGGCTTCAGGCTGGTGCTGGCCACGGTTGCCGGGTTAGGCGGGGTCAGGCTGCCGTTGACAGTCGACACGCCGATCGGCGCCGACAGGCCGAGCGGGGCCTTGGTGACCGGATCCATACCGGTGAACTTGTAGAAGTCCTCGGTCGATACCTCACCGCGGGTGGCGCGGATGTTGGTGTTGACGGCCACCGGAATGAAGTAGCGGCCGGCGTTACCGAACACCTTCATGGTCGAATTGCCGTTCACGTCCCAGGCGAAGCCGATACGCGGTGCGAACTGGTTGTCGGCCTTCACGAACGACTTGCCATCCGAGTTCTTGTTGTCAAACGATTCCCAGCGCAGGCCACCGTACAGCAGCCAGTTCTTGTTCATCTTCCAGCTGTCTTCGATGTAGTATGCATCGTTATCCGCATCGAAGGTGCCGGAGGTGGACAGCGAGGTACGCTTACGCACGTAGGTGGTGCCCGGTGCAACCGCGTTCGCGACGCCGTTGATGGTGCCGCTGGCGGTGGTCAGGTAGCGCCAGTACACGCCGCCCGAGTAAGACGAGGAGCCGGCTGCGGTCGAGCTGAATTTCTGGCTGTCGATACCGCCGCGGATGGTGTGGTCGCCCCACACGTATTCGCCGTCGATACGGAAGGCTTTACGTTCGTCCTTGTCGTCCGGTGCAGCCGGGTCGCGCACGGCGGTGGCGAACGGCTCTTTCCAGCAGCCCATGAAGGCCACAGTCGGGCTGTATACGGTCGGGCAGGCTTCCGACGAGGTACGGGCGCCGGTGGTCTTGTCGCCCTTCTCGTCCACGGTACCGAACAATGCGGACAGGGTGAAGTTGTCGGTCAGGTAGCCGGTGTATTTACCGATCAGGGTATGGCCGCCGCCTTTACGCTCGCTGGCCTCTGGCGTACCGGTGTGGGTACTCAGGTACTGGCGCGCTTCGTCGTTGACCGGGTAGTCGGTGTATTCGATCTTGCGCTTGTGGGTCAGGCCGGTGAATTCGATACGGTGGCTGTCATTCGGCGTGTAATCCAGCTTGATCATGCCGTTCGGCTGGGTGTTCTTCGACTTGTAGCTCTTGTTCTGCTCAAAGACGTGGTTGACATTGTGCTTGCCTTCCACGATGGCGAACATGAACAGCTTGTCCTGCACCAGGGGGCCACCGGCGTATACGTCGAACTCGGTAGTGGAGGTCTTGTTGGCGCTGTTGAAGCCACCCGAGATGTAACGCGAGTCGGTACCGCCTGGAACGTAGTTCTTGTCCAGGATGTCCTTGGTGTGGCCGCGCAGGCTGTTTGGCTCGGTGTAGATCGCGCCGCCGGTCTTCCAGGTGTTGGTACCGCGCTTGGTCACCAGCGAAATCACGCCGCCCAGTGCACGGCCGTATTCGGCGCCGTAGCCGCCCGACTTGACCTGCTGTGCCGCGATGGCGTCGAACGGCAGGTTGGAGTAGGACAGGAAGTTACGGATATTGGTGACGTCAAAGCCGTTGATGTAGTAGCCGTTCTCTGCGACCGATGCACCGGCAAAGGCTGGCAGGCCGCCAGCGCCCAGGTCCGGGTCGCCTTTCAGCACGCCTGGGGCCAGGGTAGCAACCGCGTTTACGTCGCGGATCACTGGCAGGGCCGCCATCTGTTCGGCGCTGAACACGGTGTTGCTTTCAACGCTGGAGACGTCAATCGCGCTACGCGCGCGGGAAACCACCACGCGGCCGGCGATTTCCGGCTCGCTGGCAGCGGTCAGGTTGACGTTGGTACCGGAGCCGATGGCCACGGTGATTTCACGCGTCACGCCGTTCGAAACGACGCGATAGGTGCCTGGTTGCAGCTTGGCGGCCGTGTAGGAGCCGGAAGCGTCAACGGTGACGGTACGTTCAAAACCAGTCTCGGCGCTCGTGATTGTGACTTTGGCGCCTGGCTGGCCCTTACCGAAGATGGAACCTTCCGAGCTTTGCGCGTAGGCAACACTCGAAACCATCAGACCTACGGCCAACGCGACGGCTGTGCGACGCAACACCGTTGTTCGAATTTTCATAAACACTCCTGAAATTATATTTGGCTATTTCCCACCTTCGGCGAATATCATTTGCAAGCTACCCAGAACTTCGCCCGTAGCAAATTTATACAATTGCTTATAGTTCGGTCAATTAATTACATGCAATCCCGTAGGTTTGCATGGGCAAAAAACAACAGTAGCGGATTGAAAGTTAATGCCGGCAGACCCGGGCCGGCGGCCAGGGTCTGCGGAGGGAAAGGCTTAGAGCTTGCCGTAGGAATGCAGGCCGGAGAGGAACATGTTCACGCCCAGGAAGGCGAAGGTGGTGACCACCAGGCCGACCACGGCCCACCAGGCGGCAGCCTTGCCGCGCAGGCCGGACATCAGGCGCATGTGCAGCCAGGCGGCGTAATTCAGCCAGACGATCAGGGCCCAGGTCTCTTTCGGGTCCCACGACCAGTAGCCGCCCCAGGCTTCGGCCGCCCACAGGGCGCCCAGGATGGTGGCGATGGTGAAGAAGGCGAAGCCGATCGAGATCGCCTTGTACATCACGTCTTCCAGCACCTCGCCGCTCGGCAGGCGGTCGGCGAACTTGCCGCGCACCAGGTTGACCACGGCGAACAGGACGACCAGGCCGCCGACCTTGCTGCTCATCTGGCCCAGGGCGGCCTTGGTGCTGTCCTGCGCGCCGCCGATGAAGGCGATCAGCCAGCAGGCGGCGATGATGGCGATCGGCGCCAGCACCAGGGAGATCCACAGGGTGCGCGCGTCTTCGTACTTGAGCAGGTAGGCCCAAGCCACCATCGAGGCCAGGGCGAAGGTGCCGTAGCCGATGAAGTTGGCCGGTACGTGGATCTTCATCCACCAGCTTTGCAGGGCCGGCACCAGCGGCTGGATTTCCGAGGCGCCGCGCGCCACGGTGTACCACAGCAGGAAGCCGACCGCAGCCGAAATCACCAGCAGCACGAAGGGGCCCAGCGCGCGGGTGGCGTAGTGCTCTTCGTAGTACAGGTAGAACATGGCGGTGATCAGCGAGAACAGGATGAATACTTCATACAGGTTCGAGATCGGGATGTGGCCGACGTCGCTGCCGATCAGGTAGGACTCGTACCAGCGCACCAGCATGCCGGTCACGCCCAGCACCACGGCCGCCCAGCACAGCAGCGAACCGGCTGCGCCGCCCACGGTCGAACGGGTGAACAGGCCGCCCCAGTAGAACAGGGTGGACAGGAAGAACAGCGTGCTCATCCACAGGATGGCGGACTGGCTCGACAGCATGTACTTGAGCCAGAAGCGGCTGTCGGCCGCTGCCAGCTGTCCGCCGTACAGGGCGATGCCGCCCAGCGCCAGCGCGAAGGACAGCGGCATCAGCCAGCGCAGCGGCTTCCAGTACCAGCCGAGGGCGGCGAAGCACGGCGCCGAGGCCAGCAGGATCACCTGTTCATAGCCGTCCATATACGCGCCGAAGCGGTTGAACGCATACAGCGCGCCGGCGCACAGGGCCAGGGCGAACAGCCAGTCGAACGCGCCCAGGCGCTTGAAATAGCCCGGCTGCTGGGCGTAGATTTGTGTTGCTTCCATATATTTCTCCAAAACCTGGCAACAGCTTACGCCGATTGCGGCAGCTTTTCCTTCAGTTCCTTAAATTCCTTTTCGAAGTCCAGCGTCTTGCGCTGGGTGCTCATGGCCATCAAGGCCTCGCTGCCGGCTTCGCCCGGCTTGATCCAGACCCACACGCGGCGCTCGCGAATGTAGAACATGGCAAACACGCCCAGCACCAGCAACAGGCAACCAAGATACACGATGGTCTTGCCCGGCGAGCGGGTCACCTGGAATACCGATGCTTTGATTTGCGTGAACTCGTCCAGCGCCAGGTAAACCGGGGCGCCGTAGAAGAAGCTGTCCGACAGCGCATTGGTGGCCAGCTGCAGGAAGCGGCCATGCGTTTCGTCGGCGGCGGCCGGCGCCAGGCCCGCCTGTTCGCGCGCGGCCTGCCACAGCTCCCACATGCTGCCGTTCAGGATCTTCAGGAAGATCTCGGCGGCCTTGGTCTGTTCGGCTTGCGGCACTTTTTCCAGGAAGCGGCTGATGGCGAAGAAGCCGGCGCCATTGGCGTCGCCGGCGAAGATCTCCAGGCCCTTGGTGGCGGATTGCTCGAGCTGGGTGCGCAGCGGGTCGCCGGCCTTCGATTGCGGCATGGCGCGCGCGGCGTAGCGCTCGGCGGCCTTCTTGCGCAGGGCCGGGTCTTGCAGCGCGGCGCGCAGGCGCATCCATTCGCGCACGCTGTGCTCGTCGTCGGCCGGGATGCGCAGGTAGCTGAACGGGTCGGACGGGTTGGCGCGCACGCCGGCCAGGAACACGGTATCGCCTTCCATGGTGACCGGCTGCATATAGTTCTGGTACTCGCGCGCCTGGCCGGTCTTGTCGCGCAGCTTGTAGGAGACCGATGGACCGACGTTCTTCAGGTCCTTGTTGTGGGCGGTCTTGGCGGCCGAGCCCAGCTGCTTGTCCAGGCTGCGGGCGAAGGATTCGTTCAGGTTCTCGCCCTTGGTCACGGCGCGCGCGTCCTGCGCACCGATGTTCTCGACGTTGAATGGGCGGAAGTCGCTCCACTCCACGGTGTATTCGTCGCTCAGCTTGGTGGTGCCGTTGACTTCGCCTTCCATATTGAAGGTGGTGGTGCCGGTGCCCTTCATCGGGTGGCCCACCAGCTTCAGCTTGCTGCCGCCGTCTTCAAAGCTGGACTGGTAGATCGCGATGCCGTCAAAGATCAGCGGCTTGTTCACTTCGATCACCGCATCGACGGTCTTGCCGGTGTCGTTCGAGCGCACGCTGACGTGGCTGGCGAACAGCTTGGGCATGCCGGTGCTGTAGAAGTCGATATCGAACTTCTTGAGCTGGATGGTGAATGGCAGGTCCTGCAGCAGCACGCCGTCCGGGCGCGGCAGGATGGCGGTATTGCCCGCCGTGCCTTCCGGCAGCGCGATGCTGCCGCGGTAGGTCGGGTTGTGCACGCCGAGGCGGTGCTGGGCCGGGATATCGGCGATCAGGCCGCTGCCGCCGAAGGCGGTCTTACCCAGCAGCCATTGCTGGAAGCGGATCGGCAGGTCGGAGTCGAGCATGCCGCCGACCAGGATGATGACGATCGCGCTGTGTGCGAAGATGTAGCCGAACTTGTTGCCGGCGCCGCGCTTGGCCGACACCAGGATGGCGCCGTCTTTCTCGATGATCTTGGTGGCGTAGCCGGCATGGCCCAGGCGCTGCGCGGTCTGGCCCGCCAGCTCGGCGCCCGACTTGGACGATTGCCAGTGCGTCTTGTGGTGGAAGTTGTTGAGCGAAGCCTCGCGCACCTTCTCGCGCCAGCTGCGCATATCCTTCAGCATCTTTGGCGTATTGTGCACGATGCACAGCGAAGTCGATACGACCAGCAAGCCGCACATGGCGACGAACCACCAGGTCGAGTAAATCGCATACAGCCCCAGTTTGCGGAACACTTCGAACCAGAACGGGCCAAACTGGTTGACGTAGTTCGGCATCGGCTGGGCCTGCTGCACGATGGTGCCGATGATCGATGCAAAAATGATCACGACAAACAGCGCGATCGCAAAGCGCATCGAGGACAGCAGCTCGACAGTCTCAGCCACAGGGCCGCGCCGGTTGCGCAGCTGGATTCCGGAAGTGCTTGGGGCGTCGCTCATTACTACTCAGGGGAAAAAGTCAGGAGAATAACAACAAAAAGGGCAGCCTGCTTGCGCGGCCGCCCTTTTCATGTCCAGAACCGCCCAGCGATGGGGCGGCACATTGCAATTACTTCAAGCCGGCCATGTAGTCGGCAACCGCTTCGATTTCCTTGTCGGACATACGGTAAGCGATGGCTTGCATTTCGGCGCTGGACTTGCGGGTGCCGGCCTTGAAGGCTTTCAGGGTGGCAGCCGAGTAGTCCTGGTGCTGGCCGCCTACGCGTGGGTAGGCGGCTGGCATGCCGGCGCCGGCTGGGCCGTGGCAGGATGCGCAGGCTGGCACGCGGTTTTCAGCGATACCGCCGCGGTAGATCTTCTTGCCCAGTTCGATGGTGTCCTTGTTCTTGGCAGCGCCGGCCTTGGTCGGCTCGGTGGCCAGGTAGGCAGCGATGTTCTTCTTTTCTTCGTCGGTCAGCGCCTTGGCGAAAGCGGTCATCACGGTGCCTGGACGGCCGGCATCGGTGAAGGCCACCAGTTGCTTGTAGATGTAGGCTTCACCCTGGCCACCCAGCTTCGGGTTGACGGTGATGGTGGAAGCACCCTTGGCGCCGTGGCAGGATACGCAGGCAGCGATACCGCGTGCGTTATCGCCTTCAGCGTACAGGGTTGCGCCTTTGGCTGGATCAACCTTGGCTGCTGGAGCGTGGGCTTCGGAAGCGGAGGCCGCACCGGAAACAGCCAGCAGTGCAACGAACAAGGATTTTACAAATGGCGAAAACGCACGATTCATTCAGACACCCTGAGAGACAAGTAAATAATTAGTGGTAATGAATTGTTTTGTTTGGCATTGCCTCATAAATAGGCAACCTGGCGCATAACAACAATTCGTAACCCCTTATTGTACAATAGCTTTCCTGCTTTATTACCCCCTTTTTGTTGCTCCTCCATGTCTAAACTCTGGCAAGCCCGTTTTTTCACCACTGTTAACCACCTGCGCGACCTGCCGCGCACGACGGTGCCAGAGATCGCCTTCGCGGGTCGTTCCAACGCTGGCAAATCCACTGCGATCAATATCCTGTGCAACCAGAAGGGCCTGGCTTTCGCCTCCAAAACCCCGGGCCGCACCCAGCACATCAACTTCTTCTCGATCGGCGGCGCCCACGTGGCGATGCATCGCCATGATCCGATCAATATGGACGAGCTGGAGTGCCTGGTGGCCGACTTGCCGGGCTACGGCTATGCGGAAGTGTCGGGCGACGCCAAGAACCACTGGCAGCGCCTGCTGGGCGATTATGTCCAGCGCCGCGACCAGCTGGCGGCCCTGATCCTGATGATGGATGCGCGCCGCCCGTTCACCGACCTGGACGTGCAGATGATCGAA
Organism: Pseudoduganella sp. OTU4001; assembly: GCF_038440195.1. Taxonomy (NCBI): domain Bacteria; kingdom Pseudomonadati; phylum Pseudomonadota; class Betaproteobacteria; order Burkholderiales; family Oxalobacteraceae; genus Pseudoduganella; species Pseudoduganella sp. OTU4001. The sequence continues at coordinate 50,897 of NZ_JASATG010000019.1, forward strand.
TGGTTCGCCCCGACCGGCAAGCCGATCCACTGCATCCTGACCAAGGCAGACAAGCTGAACCGCAACGAGTCCATCAATGTGCTGCGCCAGGCGAAAGCCAAGCTGGACAGCTACGTCGATGAAGACGGCGAAGGCTTCCCCTTCACCGTGCAACTGTTTTCCGCGCTGAAGCGCATCGGCATCGAGGAAGCGACGGCCAAGATCGAAGAACTGGCCGGCCTCACCGGTGGCGACGCAGCGCCTACCACTGACGAAAGCGAAGCATGATCACTCCTGATTTCCCAGCCATCCGCATGCGCCGCATGCGCCGCGACCCGTTCTCGCGCGCGCTGATGCGCGAGAACACCATCACGGTCGATGACCTGATCTACCCGGTCTTCGTGGTGGAAGGCCAGAACCGCCGCGACCCGGTGGCCACCATGCCGGGCGTGGACCGCATCTCGATCGACAACCTGCTGAAGGTGGCCGAGGAGTGCGTCAAGCTGGGCATTCCGGTGCTGTCGCTGTTCCCGAACATCGACCCGTCGCTGAAGACCAATGACGGTATCGAAGCGACCAACCCGCAAGGCCTGATTCCGCGCGCCGTGCGCGAGCTGAAGAAGAATTTCCCTGAGCTGGGCATCATGACCGACGTGGCGCTGGATCCGTACACCAGCCACGGCCAGGACGGCACCGTCGATGAGAAGGGTTCGATCCTGAACGACGAAACCACCGAGATGCTGGTGCGCCAGGCGCTGTGCCAGGCGGAAGCCGGCGTGGACGTGGTCGGTCCGTCCGACATGATGGATGGCCGTATCGGCGTGATGCGCAAGGCGCTGGAAGAGAAGGGTTTCATCCACACCCGCATCATGGCTTACTCGGCCAAGTACGCCTCGGCTTTCTACGGCCCGTTCCGCGACGCGGTCGGTTCGGCGGCGGCGCTGGGCAAGGCGGACAAGTTCACCTACCAGATGGATCCGGCCAATACCGATGAAGCGCTGCGCGAAGTGGCGCTGGATATCGCCGAGGGCGCCGATATGGTGATGGTCAAGCCGGGCATGCCGTACCTGGACATCGTGCGCCGCGTGAAGGATGAGTTCAAGGTGCCGACTTATGCCTACCAGGTGTCGGGCGAATACGCCATGCTGAAGGCCGCCGCGCAGAACGGCTGGCTGGACCACGACAAGGTGATGATGGAATCGATGATGGCCTTCAAGCGCGCCGGTGCGGATGGCGTGCTCACCTACTTCGCGCTGGATATTGCGCGCAAGCTGAAAGCGTAAAAAAAAGGGGCCAGCGGCCCCTTTTTTATTGCCATGCCAATCAGGCTGGCATGTGGTGAACCGCATCATGGCGGTTCTTCAGCACCTGCGGCGCCAGCGAGCCGACGAACATGCCTACAAACGCCGCCAGCAAGCCCGCCAGCTGCCCCGGGAACGCCGCCGCCAGCTCCTCCCCGCCAATCTGCGGGAAGAACACAATCCAGGTGGCGATGCCAAAGGCCACCGACAGGATCGCACCCTGCGTGGTCGCACGCTTCCAGTACAGCCCCATCAGCAGCGGCACAAAGGCCGCCACCAGGGTCACCTGGTAAGCCGTGGACACCAGCTCATAAATCGAAGTGCCCTTCATCGCAATCGCATACGCCAGCACGGTCGCCGCGAACACCACGATGGTGATACGCATGGCGCGCAGCTGCTGCTTGTCGCTCATGCCCGGACGCAGGTTCTTCAGGATGTTCTCGGTGAAACTGGTCGAAGGCGCCAGCAGCGTCGCCGAAGAAGTCGACTTGATCGCCGACAGCAGCGCGCCGAAGAACAGAATCTGCATCACCAGCGGCATCTTGGTCAGCACGAAGGTCGGCAGCAGGCGCTGGTAGTCATTCTTGGCCATCTCCAGGCCGCCCTGCCCCATCACGATCACCGCGCAGGCCACGATGAACATCGGCACGGCGGCAAAGACGATATAGCTGGCGCCACCGATCACGGCGCCGGTGCGCGCGGTCGGCGCATCCTTGGCCGACATCACGCGCTGGAACACGTCCTGTTGCGGAATCGAGCCCAGCATCATGGTGACGGCCGCGCCGACGAAGAAGGCGACGTCGGTGAAGTTAGGCGCCGGCAGGAAAGTCCACAGCTTCTCTTCGCCGATCATGGTCAGCACCTTGTCGCTGCCGCCGGCCAGGTCGGCCGAGAACACGGCGATGATGGACAGGCCCACCACCAGCACGATCATCTGGATAAAGTCGGTCCACGCCACCGCCAGGAAGCCGCCGATCACCACATAGATCAGCACCGCCAGGGTGCCGACGATCATGCCGGCGGTTTCCGACATGGCGCCATTGGTCAGCACGGAGAACACCAGGCCGAGCGCGGTAATCTGCGCCGCCACCCAGCCCAGGTAGGAAATGATAATGGCGACCGAGCAGAACACCTCGATGCCCTTGCCGTAGCGCTGGCGGTAGAAGTCGCCAATGGTCAGCAGGTTGAGCTTGTACAGGCGGGCTGCGAAGAACATGCCGACCAGGATCAGGCAGGTGCCGGCGCCGAACGGGTCTTCCACGATGGCGTTCATGCCGCCCTGGACGAACTTGGCCGGGATACCCATCACGGTTTCCGCGCCAAACCAGGTGGCGAAGGTGGTGGTGATCACCATGATCAGCGGCAGGCTGCGGCCAGCCACTGCGAAGTCGGTCGTATTTTTGATGCGGGTGCCGGCCCAGGCGCCGAGCGCCAGCGTGCCCAGCAGGTACAGGACCACAAAGGAAATCAGGGTGATGTTCATCGCGACTTAAACTCCGGCTCCAATCGGCAAATTTCGCGATTATAGCGGCAAGATGGCGGCGGGTTTTAAGAAATTTTGTGACGCTTGCTGCAAAACCAACAAACCGGCAAGGCGGGGTCTGACCCAAGGGTCAGACCCCGGTGTATCGAAGCCGCAGGCCGCAGCGCGGTTTACCGGTTTTAGCGCACCTTCCCGTAATTCGGGAAGAACTCCAGCAGCAAGAAGGCTTCCAGCTCCTTCTCATGCTCCTTGCGCGCGCTCATCGGCACGTTGCGGCCCAGGCGGTGCGATTCCCAGATAAAGTCGCCCGGCTTCTCCTTGCGGATCATCTCGATCATGCGCTTGACGATTGCCGTTTCAATATCTTTTTCCGAGCCCTGGTCCACCCTCACCTGCTGCAGCCACTGGCGCTTGAAGTTGGTGCTGAAACCGCGGAACTTGATTTCCGCGCTATTGAAGGTCTGGTTCACGATCTGGAACACGCCACCCGTATCATTGCGGTCGCCACTGGCGCTGCGCCCCTGGGCCCCCATGATATTGGCCATGGCGCGCGCCTTGCCCACCGCCCCGGCATCCTGCTCGGTTTCAGGCTGCGGCGACACGCCACGCGCACGGCGCCGCATTTCGATCAGGGTCGCCATATCCGGCGCATCCGGCGGTGGCGGCGTCAGCTTGGCCTCCTCCGGTGGGACGATGCGCTCCTGCGGCTTAACGATCTCAGTGATCGCGGTCTTGCTCGGCGGCAGATAGGCGCGCGTCGAGCGCGGCGTATCCTTGGACGGCTTGGGATCCGCCTTCGGCTTTGGCTTCGGTTTCGGCGCCGGCTTGCCCGGGTTGATGTAGACCATCTCGCCTTCCTTGGCAGGCGGCGTCAGGACGATCTTTTCCGAGGGTTTGAACAGGTAAATCGCCACCACCAGCAAGTGCACGAACACCGTGGCGGCAATACCCCAACGATTGGGCTTATTACTGCCATACTCGAGCACCTTGTCTTCCGGCCAAGGCTGGCCGCAAGTCGGGCAAAGCCCGTCGTGGGCCGCTAGTTCGGCGTGGGAATGCGTGTACTGATGCAAGATAATGGCTTTTTACTGAAGATACTGGGGTGGCAGCTTACCGACTTTCGCCCTTGACGGATGTTACAGCTTGTAAGCGCCGCCCCGCATCTTATCAGTGTTTGGCGGCCTTGAACGCCCTGAGTTCAACTGGTTGCACTGCATCTGTTGCAGTTTCGTCAACCATGTCCTCGTCCTTCATCGGGCCGGTGCCGGAGTATTTGTCCAGGAACAGGTAGATCACCGGCGTGATGTACAGGGTAATCACCTGCGAGAAGATCAGGCCACCGATCACGGCCAGACCCAGCGGCTGGCGCAGCTCGGCGCCCGCGCCCAGGCCCAAGGCAATCGGCAGCGCGCCCATCAGGGCCGCCAGCGTGGTCATCATGATCGGGCGGAAGCGCAGGATACACGCCTCGCGGATCGCATCCATCGGCGCCTTGCCCTCCTCGCGCTGGGCTACCAGGGCGAAGTCGATCATCATGATCGCGTTCTTCTTCACGATACCGATCAGCATCAGGATACCGATGATGGCGATCATGGTCAGGTCCATCTTGAAGATCCACAGGGTCAGCAGCGCGCCCACGGCCGCAGACGGCAGGCCGGCCAGGATGGTCAGCGGGTGGATATAGCTCTCGTACAGCACGCCCAGCAGCACGTAAATCACGCCCAGTGCCGCCACGATCAGGATCAGCTGGCTGCTCTGGGAGTCCTGGAACACCGCCGCATCGCCGCCGTAGCTGGTGATGATGGAAGCTGGCAGGCCCATCTGCATGCCCATCTTCTCGATCTTGGCGGTGGCATTGCCCAGCGGGACGTCCGGCGCCAGGTTGAAGGAAATGGTGATCGCCTGCAGCTGGCCCTGGTGGTTGACCGAGGTCGGGCCCACGGTGCGCTCCACGCTGGCAAAGCTGGACAGCTGCACCAGCTGGCCGGCGCTGTTACGCACCGACAGCTTGGTCAGCGAATCGTCGAACTGGCGGTCTTCGGTGGCCGCTTCCAGGATCACGAAATAGCTGGCGGCCGAAGAGTAGATGGTCGATACCTGGCGCTCGCCGAAAGCCAGGTACAGCGCAGTGCGCACATCGGACAGCTTCACGCCCAGCATGTTCGCCTTGTCGCGGTCGATCTTCAGCGAAGCCTGCAAGCCCTTGTTCTGCGAATCGCTGGTCACGTCGCGGAAGTCGGTATCCGCGCGCATCGCTTCCTGGAACTTGGAAGCCCAGTCGTTGAGCGCATCCGGGCTCACCGACTGCAAGGTGTACTGGTAGCGGCTCTTGGATGGACGGCCACCCAGCTGCAGGTTCTGCACCGGGCTCAGGTAGACCTGGATGCCGGCGATCTTCTTGGTTTCCTTGCGCAGGCTGTCGAGCACTTTGGACATCTTCTCGCGCTCGCCGCGTGGCTTCAGCACCATGAACATGCGGCCGGTGTTGCCGCCGCCAGTGAACGAGGTCAGGTCCTTTACGGCGGGGTTGGCCTGGATCACGGCCGCGACTTTCTCCTGCAGCTCCAGCATGGCGGAAGTGGAAATGTCTTCCGACGCTTCGGTGTTGACGCGGATCTGGCCCAGGTCTTCCTCAGGGAAGAAGCCTTTCGGAATCGCGATGTACAGCCAGGCCGTCAGTGCGAAGGTGCCGATCGCGATGGCCAGCACCACGAAGCGGTGGTGCAGCGCCAGGTCCAGCGTGCGCGCATAGCCGTTGCGCACGGCATTGAAGCCGCGCTCGAAGTGGCGGCCGATAAAGCTGTCGTCGCCCGAAGTTTCGTGCGAGTCGGCAGGCATGAAGCGCGAGGCCAGCATCGGCACCAGGGTCAGCGACACGATCGCCGACACCAGCACGGACAGGCCCACCACTACGGCGAATTCATGGAACATCAGGCCCATCACGCCAGGCATGAAGAAGATCGGAATAAATACCGCCACCAGCGAGACCGAAATCGAGACGATGGTGAAGCCCATTTCCTTCGAGCCGACCAGCGCAGCCTGCAGCGGCTTCTTGCCCATCTCGATATGGCGCACGATGTTTTCCAGCACCACGATCGCATCGTCCACCACCAGCCCCACCGCCAGCGTGATACCGAGCAGGGACACGTTGTCCAGGCTGTAGCCCAGGGCGTACAGCAGCGACAGCGCGCCGAGCAGCGAGATCGGCATGGTGATGGCCGGGATGAAGGTGGCTGCCAGGCGGCGCAGGAACAGGAAGATCACCAGCACCACCAGCACCACGGTCAGCGCCAGGGTCAGGTTGACGTCGTGGATCGCTTCGCGGATCGATACCGAGCGGTCGTTGACCAGGTTGATCGACACCGAATCCGGCAGCTGGGCGCGGAAGCGCGGCAGCAGCTTACGTACGCCATCCACCACCTGCACGGTATTGGCGTCCGGCTGGCGTTGCACCAGCAGCACAATGGCGCGTTCGCCGTTGTAGCTGCCGGCCGCCTTGATCGACTGGAAGCTGTCTTCCACCGTCGCCACTTCTTTCAGGCGCACCGGCTGGCCGTTGCGGGTGGCAATGATCAGGTCGGCGAAATCGGCGGCGCGCATCAGCTGCGCGCTGCCCTGGATGGTCAGGGTCTGGCTCGGGCCGTCGATGGTGCCGAGCGGGGTGTTGGCGTTGGCGGCGCGGATCGCTGCTTGCAGCTCGTCCATCGTCAGGTTGCGCGAATTCAGCAGGTCCGGCTTGGCGCGCACGCGCACCGCGAAACGCTTCTGGCCGTTGACCGAGACCTGGGCCACGCCAGGCAGGGTGGACAGGTTGGGCGCCACCAGGTTTTCCGCGTAGTCGTTCAGTTCGGACAGGCTGAGCGATGGCGAAGTCATGGTCATGAACAGCACCGGCGCATCGGCCGGGTTGACCTTGCGATAGGACGGCAGGTCCGTCATCTCCTGCGGCAGCGAACGCTGGGCGCGCAGCAGCGCGGCCTGCACATCGACCGCCGCTTCATTGACGTTGATCGACGGGTCGAATTCCAGCGTCAGCGAAGTATTGCCGAGCGAGCTGGTGGAGGTGATCATCGACAGGCCGCCGATGGTCGAGAATTGCTTCTCCAGCGGCAGCGCGACGGAGGAAGCCATGGTCTCCGGCGAAGCACCCGGCAAGTCGGCGCTGACGTTGATGACAGGGGTGTTATAGCTCGGCAGTGCCGCCACGGGGATATGGGCGTACGCCAGGATACCCGCGAGAATCAGGCTCAGCGAGAGCAGCACCACCATGACGGGGCGCCGGATACTCAGCTCGGAAAGGTTCATTCTTGCTTACCCTTCTTGTTGCCCTTGCCGTTCTGCGCGACAGCCGGTTCGGCGATACGGATCTTGCCACCCGGACGCAGGTTTTGTTTGCCTTCGACGATGATTTTTTCGTCGCCATTCAGGCCGGTCACCGCCGCCATCGCGCCGAAAGCGTGGACGCGCTTGACGTTGCTCATCTTGGCGGTCTGGTCTTCAGCCACGGTGTACACGAAAGTACCCTTGGTATTGGTAATAATAGCGTTCTGAGGTACAACGAGCGCGTCTTTCAGCGTGTTGACTGTCAGCTTGGTGTTGACGTACTGGCCTGGCCACAGTCGGGTGTCGGCATTGTCGAACTGGGCCTTGACGCGGATCACGCCGGCCACCGGGTCGACGGTGTTGTCGACAAAGCTGAGCTGGCCGTTGATCGGCTTGTCCGAATTGTTCTGGAAGGCTTGCACCGGCACCTTGCCGGCGCGCTGCGCGTCGAGCAGGGCTGCCAGGCTGGACTCCGGCACGGTGAACGACACATTGATCGGGTTCAGCTGGGTTACCGTGGTCAGCGAAGTGCTGAGCTGGACCAGGCTGCCCGGGTAGACGTTGATGGCGCCCACGCGGCCGGTCAGCGGCGCGCGGATCTGGGTGAAACTCTGGTCGACCTTGCTGGCGCGGGCGGCAGCGATATCGGCTTCCAGCACGGCGCGGCTGGATTCCACCTGGCTCTTCAGGGTATCGACAGCGCTCTGGGCCAGGAAGTTCTGCGCACGCAGTTCCTGGGCGCGTTTGTACTGGCGCTCCAGGTCGGCCAGGGTGGCGCGGTCTTTCGCCACCTGCGCGTCGGCCTTCTCGACATTGGCGGCTTCGGTGCGGGCGTCGAGCGAGAACATCAGCTCGCCCTGCTTCACGAACTGGCCTTCCTTTACGTGCACCTTGACGATGGTGCTGGTGGTTTGCGGATGCAGGTCCACAGTGGAGATCGGGCTCACGGTGCCATTGGCTGCCAGCACCACCGGCACGTCCTGGCGCAGCGGGGCCACCACGTTGACCGTGGTCGGGCCTTGCTCGCCCTTGCCTTTGCCACCGCCACCGCCGCCCTGCGCTTGCGCCGTGCCCTGCTCCGCAGGACCTTTGTTCGCATACCAGGCGCCGCCGCCGATTGCTACGGCCAGGCCCACCACTACTGCCAGAGTTTTCTTCTTCATTTGGGGTAACTACTTTCCTGCATAAAATTCAGGGAACACGAGGGTGGCTTCCAGGCCACCGTTCGCATGGTTCGCCAGGCTCAGGCTGGCGCCGTGCTGTTCAGCGATATTGCGTGCAATCGTCAGGCCGAGGCCGGTGCCGCCGGAGGAGCGGTTGCGCGAGGTCTCCAGGCGGTAAAACGGTTCGAACACTTGCGCCAGCTGGCCGGGCGGGATGCCGGGGCCTTCGTCGCGGATGCGCACGCGCGAGGAACCAGCCAGGCGCTCCACCGTCACGTGGGCGCGGTGGCCATACTTGACGGCGTTGTCGATCAGGTTGACCAGGCAGCGGCGGATATCCAGCGGGCGGCCCATCATGTCCATGGCGGCGCGGCCCTTGAGCTCAACTTCCTGGCCGGCGTCGGCGGCATCAGCGCACACGCTGTCCAGCAGCGCGTCGAGATCCACGCGCTGCATGGCCTCGGTAGTGTCCATGCTGCGCGCCAGATCCAGGCCTTCTTTCACCATCTGCTGCATGGCAGACAGGTCTTCCAGCAGCTTACCCTGCAATTCAGGGTCTTGCACTTTCTCCAGGCGCAGGCGCATGCGGGTCAGCGGGGTTTGCAGGTCGTGCGTGATGGCGGCCAGCATTTCCGTACGCTGGGCGATGTGCTGGCGGATGCGCGCCTGCATGGCGTTGAAGGCGGCCGAGGCGGTGCGGATCTCGGTCGCGCCGCTCAGCTTGATCGGTGCATGGTTGATGTCGTTGCCCAGGTTCTTGGCGGCGTCGGCCAGCTTTTTCAGCGGGCCCATGGTCATGCGCGCCACCAGGTAGGCCAGGATGGCAATGCTGAGCAGGAATGGGACAAAGGTTGCGTATTCATTGTGGCCGGTCGGCGCAGGCTGGCGCGGCGGCAGGATGGACAGCTTCAGGTGCTGTCCGTCGGGCATGGTGACCACCAGCGATTCGCAGGTGCCGCGCCAGACGCCGGTGCCGGCGCCGAACAGCGGGAAGGCGGAGTACACCTGGGTTGGCCGTTCGCAGGCTTCCGGGCGCTCAACCAGCGATTGCAGCTTGTAATCCTTGCCGAGGCGGTTGGCCAGGGTGGCGCCGAATTCGCTGAGCTCGCTCGCTACGGCTGGCAGGCGGTTGGCCACTTCCAGCTTGATGGCGCCCATGCTGGCGACTTTCAGGTATTGGATGCGCGATTCGGGCAGCACCACGTCGGCGGTGGAAATGATTTGTTCGGAGCGCTCCAGGGCGTGGAAATCGCGGTAGCGCTGCAGGGTGCGCTGGCGTTCGTTGATCGCCAGGTACTGCGTCAGGGCGGCGGAAGCGATGATGCCGAGCATCAGGACCAGGAATACGCGGCCGGTCATGCCCTGGAAGAAGGCTTTCATCAGTCCGGCTCCACGGCAACCGTGCCGGCCAGGACATAGCCGCCATTACGTACCGTTTTGATAATTTGCGGCAGGCGGGCGTCTTCGCCCAGCTTTTGGCGCAGGCGGCTGATCTGGATGTCGATCGAGCGGTCGAACGGGTCGGCATCGCGGCCCTGGGTCAGGTTCAGCAGTTGATCCCGGTTCAGCACGCGGTTGGGATGCTCCAGGAAAACTTTGAGCAAGCGGAATTCGGCACCGGACAGCATGATGACGGTACCTTCCGGATTGACCAGGTGGCGCGCCGTCAGGTCCAGCACCCAGTTCGAGAATCGGATGCGGCTTGCCTTTTCGACACCAGCAGCGGCGGCATTTGTGCTGCGGCGCAGCACGCTACGGATGCGGGCCAGCAGCTCGCGCGGTTCGAACGGTTTCGGCAGGTAGTCGTCGGCGCCCATCTCCAGGCCAAGGATGCGGTCCAGCGGTTCGCTGCGGGCGGTCAGCATGATCACCGGCAGGTTCGAATGGGCGCGCAGTTTGCGGCACAGGGTCAGGCCATCCTCGCCCGGCAGGTTGAGATCCAGGACGATCAGGTCGGGTTTGGCATTGTCGAGCAGTTTCCACATGGCAGCGCCGTCGGCTGCGCCATGGGTGCGGTAGCCGTTGGTCTCCAGATAGTCCTGCAGGAGGGTTCGGATATCGCGGTCGTCGTCGACGATAAGAATGCTAGATGTGGGCTCCATGCCGTAATTATCCTTAGTTCCGAGGGTGAACTCCAATGACCGATTGTATCGTCTTGTATATCCTGGAAACGAAACACTCAGATACAAATTACGGCCTTGGCGACACTTCCCCGAAACAGGGCGCTGCAATGATATTTCCATGTGCAGTGCGAGTGCACATTTTCATAGATTTATTTCTGAAGGGATTAATGATGAAAACCTTGCATAAAGCATTCGTAATTGGCGCAACCCTGATTAGTTTTGCCGCCGCTGCTGGCGAAGGCCAGCCGCACCAATATACGGCGACCAAGTTCGATCCGGCCAAAATGCAGGAGCGAATGGAGCATCGTGCCCAGCGCATGCACGATGCTTTAAAAATTACTCCGGCCCAGGAAGGCGCCTGGCAGGCCTATTTAGCTGCGCTCAAATCGAATATGCCGCAACGCGGCCAATTCGACCGGGCAGCTTTTAAAGAAATGCCGGCCCCGGAGCGGATGGAGAAACGGATTGAAATGGCGAAGAGCCATATTATCCGGATGGAGAATAATCTGGCGGCGACTAAAACCTTTTACGCGCAGTTGACGCCTGAACAGCAAAAGCTGTTTGATGAGAAAGCTGGACGCTTCGGCCATCGCCGCATGATGCGTCACCACCATTAATTTCCCCTGCCCCAAAAGCCGAGATGGTTCACTCCATCCCGGCTTTTTTTCGTCCGTTGATTGCTGGATCGAGCTAGACCTTGGCATGATCTAGCCAAACCTGAGCTTAATGCTACGCGCCAGCCCGCATTCTGCCGTGGCGGGACGTAGCCTGGGTGTGCGCCGGCACGACGCGGCGGCACAGCCGGCGTCGGGAGCGGGAACGGAGAGGGCAAAAAGAAAGGGCGCCTTGCGGCGCCCTTGGGAGGGATTTAGTTCAGCTTCTCAAGCGAGCGGAGGAATTTCTCGGTGTTCTGGAATCCAATTACCCGCGAATCCGGAATTTCCTGGCCTGCGGCATTAAACATGATAATGCCCGGCGGGCCGAATAAATTAAATCGCTGCAGCATGGCTTTATCGGCATCGTCATTTGCCGTCACATCCACCTGAAGCAAAATGGTATTGACCAGTTTCTGCTGAACCGCTGGATCGACAAATGTCAGCTTTTCCATTTCCTTGCACGATACGCACCAATCGGCATAGAAATCCAGCATGACAGTTTTACCGCCGGTTTGCGCCAATACCGCATCGAGTTGCCCGACGGTTTTAATGCGGGTGAATTGCAAATGGCGGTCGGCGCGGCCGGCCAGTTTTTCGATCGGATGCAGCGGATCGGCACTGCCGGTCGCCAGCCCAGCGATTTGAATAATTCCCAATGTTGCAAACAGGACTGCAATCAATTTAGGAACCCATTTGCCCTTCTCGTGGGTCAGCAGATAAAACGCATATCCAACGCCGAGGATTGCCCAGCCAATCATTTGCACTCGGCCCGGCAATACCGGGGACACCAGCCACCAGGCCATCGCCAGCATCAGTACACCAAAGAAGCGTTTTACGGCTTGCATCCAAATGCCTGCGCGCGGCAGCAAGGCGCCGGCGGACACGCCGACCAGCAGCAGTGGGATGCTCATGCCGACCGCCATCGAGAACAGCGCGCTGCCGCCGACTACGACGTCGCGGGTCTGGCTGATGTAGACCAGGGCGCCGGCCAGCGGGGCGGCAACGCAGGGGCCGACGATCAGGGCGGAGATCGCGCCCATGGCGAACACGCCGGCCAGTTTGCCGCCGGATTGGCGGTTCGAGGCGCTCGCCAGGCGGGACTGCATGGCGGCGGGAACTTGCAATTCAAACACGCCAAACATGGAGAGGGACATGCCGGCCATCAGCAAACCAAAGGCGCCGAGCACCCAGGGATTTTGCAGTGCAGCAGAGAGCCCTTGGCCGATCAGGCCGGCTGCCACGCCCAGCGCGGTGTAGACAATTGCCATGCCGAGCGAGTAGCTGACGGACAGGATGAAGCCGCGCGAGCGGTTGCCAGCGGCGCCGTCGCCCACGATGATCGAGGACAGGATTGGCACCATCGGCAGCACGCAGGGCGTGAAGGACAGGCCCAGGCCGAGCAGGATAAACAGCGGCGCGATCACCAGCAGGCTGCCGCCTTTCAGGGCGGACTCGATGCGGCCCATTTCGCTGTCCGAGCCAGCTGCGCCGGCGGCACCCGCAAGGCCCGCCCCCGCCGTGCCCGGAGCGGCCGCGCCAGGAGCACCGGCCGCGTCGACGCCCGCCGCGCCAACGCCAACACCCGCGCCCTCTGGGCCCGGCTGCCCCGGCTGACTTTGCGCACCAGCCGCCCCGCCCTGCCCCGCACCCAGCGCGAGCAGGCCGCCACTGGCAGGCGTACTTCCGCCGCCCACCACCATCAAGCGCGCCGACGACTCCATCGGCGAATAACACAGTCCTTTATCCGAGCACCCCTGGCTGGTCACCTTCAAAGTAAAAGGCCCCGGCGCCTGAACAGGAATCAGCACCGTCACCTGGTGACGATACGTCTCCACATTCTTGGCAAAAGTCTCATCATATTTGACCTTGCCCGGCGGGATTTGCGGTTCGCCCAAAGTAGCGCCATCTGCCACGAACTTGAAGCGTTCGCGGTACATATAGTAGCCATCCGCGATATCGAAGGTCACCGCGACCGCCTTCCCGTCCACCACCTTGGCGGAGAACTTGAAGGCGACCTGCGGATCAAGGAATTCCTCATCCGCCCGCGCCGCGCCGGCAAACAGGAAAACAAAGAGCGAAAGCGCAGCTAACAGCCACGCGCGGAAGGGGGACGCAAAACGGAACATAGGGTCAAATTTGGTGAATCTTGCAGACGGCCAAATAGTACACCGGACGATGCTTTTCTGCCGGGAATATGCGAGACTGGGCGGTCTATTTCTGGGAGACAATGATGTCAAATAAGATCGTGGCGCTGGCCATGGCGGGCATGTTTGCCCTGCCGGCACTGGCAGCCGACAAAGCCCCAAAAGCAATCAGTGAAAAGGGCCTGCTGGACAGCATCAAAGTGCTGGCTTCCGACGAGTTCGAGGGCCGCGCGCCCGGCTCGCGGGGAGAAGAAAAAACCGTCGCCTGGCTGACCGCGCAATTCAAGGCGCTGGGCCTGAAACCGGGTAATCCAGATGGCAGCTGGGTGCAGAAAGTGCCGATGCGCAGCCAGACCCCGACGCCGCGCTTCAGCTGGAGCGTGGGGGGCAAGACCGTCAAGCTGAACTTCCCCGACGATTTCGTGGCCTCCTCCACAGGACCGGAGACCTCAGTGCGCATCAAGGATTCGGAGATTGTCTTTGTCGGCTATGGCGCGGTGGCGCCGGAGTACGGCTGGGACGACTTCAAGGGCGTCGACGTGCGTGGCAAGACCATCATCATGCTGATCAACGATCCGGCGGTGCCGGACCCGCGCGATCCATCGAAACTTGATCCGTCCCTGTTTAAGGGCGAGGAGATGACTTACTACGGCCGCTGGACGTACAAGTACGAAATCGCCGCCAAGATGGGGGCGGCGGCGGCCATCATCGTGCATGAGACCAAGCCGGCGGCCTACCCCTACGCCGTGGTGCGCCAGGGCGGCGTGGGCGAGCAGTTCACGCTGGCCAATGGCGGCAAGGAAACGCCGGAAATCCCGGGCTGGATCCATGAGGACAAGGCGCGCGAAATGTTCGCGGCTGCCGGCCTCGATTTCGCGCAGCTGAAGCAGGCGGCGCTGAAGAAGGACTTCAAGCCGGTCAGCCTGAAAGGCGTGGCGAACTGGGAGATCGATAACGAGCGCCGCTTCCTCGATTCGCACAATGTGGTGGCGATGCTGCCGGGCTCCGATCCGAAGCTGAAGGATGAATACGTGATCTATTCGGCGCACTGGGACCACCTGGGCAAGCACGGCGACAAGATCTTCTATGGCGCGCTGGATAACGCGTCCGGAACCGCGGCACTGCTGGAGCTGGCCAAGGAGTACAAGGCGCTGCCGAAGGCGCCTAAGCGCTCTGTGTTGTTCATCGCCACCACCGCCGAAGAGCGCGGCCTGCTGGGTGCGAAGTATTACGCCCACAAGCCGCTGTATCCGATTGAGCGCACGCTGGCCGACATCAATATCGATGGTGTGAATGCGTGGGGACGGACGGCGCAGATTGAGCATGTGACGTCCGGCCACTCCTCGCTGGACGGCCTGCTGGTCAAGTATGCCGCAGCGCAGGGCCGCAAGGTGGTACCGAATTCGCGTCCCGAAACCGGGACCTTCTACCGCGCCGACCAGCTGGAGTTCGCGCGCGTGGGCGTGCCGGTGCTGTACACCAAGGCGCGTTCAAATTACGTCGGCAAACCGGACAGCTACGCCCGCGAAGTGGTCGACCGCTACACCGCTCACGACTACCACCAGCCGACCGACATGGTGCGCAGCGACTGGGACTTCAGCGGCGGCGTGCAGGACATCCAGCTGCTATTCCAGGTCGGCCTGGACGTTGCGAACGGCAAGCAATGGCCGAAGTGGAACGAAAGCTCCGAGTTCCGCGCACTGCGCCCCTAAGCGAAAAAAAAGCCGGGCAATGCCCGGCTTTTTAATGAACCTGTCTGAGATTACTCAGCGGTTGGTGCCTCTTCAGCGGAGGTGACTTCTGGACGGTCCACCAGCTCGATGAAAGCCATTGGAGCGTTGTCGCCATGACGGAAACCCATCTTCAGGATACGCAGGTAGCCGCCGTTGCGGTTGGCGTAGCGTGGGCCCAGTTCAGCGAACAGCTTCAGAACCATCTCGCGGTCGCGCAGACGGGAGAAAGCCAGACGCTTGTTGGCCAGGGTGTCGGTCTTGCCCAGGGTCAGGATCGGTTCCACAACGCGACGCAGTTCCTTTGCCTTTGGCAGGGTGGTCTTGATCGCTTCGTGACGCAGCAGCGAAACAGTCATGTTGCGCAGCATTGCCAGACGGTGGGACGAGGTACGGTTCAGTTTACGGAGGCCGTGACGGTGACGCATGGTACTTCCTTTCAATAATGTTTAAATCCGAGATCTTCGATCGCCAGAGCTAAGCAATGGCGCGGTCCGGTTATCAAGTTAAAAACGCCCGGCGCAAGATGCGCCAGGCGGGTACAGCAAATTACTTCTCCAGACCAGCCGGCGGCCAGTTCTCGAGTTTCATGCCCAAGGTCAGGCCGCGCGATGCCAGCACTTCCTTGATTTCGTTCAGCGACTTGCGGCCCAGGTTCGGGGTCTTCAGCAGCTCGTTTTCGGTGCGCTGGATCAGGTCGCCGATGTAGTAGATGTTTTCTGCTTTCAGGCAGTTGGCCGAACGCACGGTCAGTTCCAGGTCGTCCACTGGACGCAGCAGGATCGGATCGACCATTGGAGCGCGGGATGGCGCTTCAGCGGTGGTCTCGGTGCCTTCCAGGGCAGCGAACACGTTCAGCTGGTCGACCAGCACGCGGGCCGATTGACGGATCGCTTCTTCCGGGGTGATCACGCCATTGGTTTCAATGTTGATGATCAGCTTGTCCAGGTCGGTACGCTGTTCCACACGTGCCGATTCGACAGCGTAGGAAACACGGCGCACTGGCGAGAACGAGGCGTCCAGGATGATGCGGCCGATGGTCTTGTTGGCGTCTTCCGACAGGCGACGCACGTTGCCAGGAACGTAGCCGCGGCCTTTTTCGACCTTGATCTGCATGTCCAGCTTGCCGCCAGCGGTCAGGTTGGCGATCACGTGATCAGGATTGATCAGTTCGACGTCGTGTGGCAGGTCGATATCCGACGCCATCACTGGGCCTTCGCCTTCCTTCTTCAGGGTCAGGGTCACGGAGTCACGGTTGTGCACCTTGAACACGACACCTTTCAGGTTCAGCAGCAGGTCAACCACGTCTTCCTGCACGCCGTCCAGCGAGGAGTACTCGTGAACGACACCGGCGATGGTGACTTCGGTCGGCGCGTAGCCGGTCATCGAAGACAGCAGCACGCGGCGCAGCGCGTTGCCCAGAGTGTGGCCGTAGCCGCGCTCGAATGGCTCCATCACGACTTTGGCGTGACCGTGGCCCAGGGCTTCAACATCGATAATACGTGGTTTCAACAAGCTATTTTGCATGTAAATGTCCTTTTCATTACCCTCGGCTCGTTACACCGATAAGGCTGATGGCATTAAATGGAAAAGGCGGGACCGAGTCCCGCCTTGGTACAGCACCCGAGATTAACGGGAATACAGTTCGACGATCAGCGATTCGTTGACGTCAGCAGCGATTTCGTTGCGCTCTGGCAGGGACTTGAAGGTACCTTCCATTTTCTTGGAGTCAACCGACACCCAAGCTGGCATGCCAACTTGTTCAGCCAGCGACAGGGCTTCAACGATACGGGTCTGCTTCTTCGACTTTTCGCGCACAGCGATCACGTCGCCGGTCTTCACGTTGTACGAAGGGATGTTCACCACGTTGCCGTTCACGGTGAAGGCTTTGTGGGAAACCAGCTGACGCGCTTCAGCGCGGGTCGAGCCGAAGCCCATGCGGTATGCAACGTTGTCCAGGCGGGATTCCAGCAGGGACAGCAGGGTTTCGCCGGTTGGGCCCTTGCGGCGCTCAGCTTCAGCGAAGTAGCGACGGAACTGGCGTTCCAGCACGCCGTACATACGCTTGACCTTCTGCTTTTCGCGCAGCTGGTTGCCGTAGTCGGAGGTGCGGGCGCCGGATTTCACGCCGTGCTGGCCTGGCTTGACATCCAGTTTGCACTTGGAATCCAGGGAGCGGCGTGCGCTCTTCAGGAACAGGTCGGTGCCTTCACGGCGGGACAGTTTTGCTTTTGGTCCGATATAACGTGCCACGGTAATTTCCTTTAATGATTGAATGACGCCCCAGCCGCATCGGAATGCGGTTAGGCGCTAGCCTGGTTCACTTACAACGCAGGCGTGGCTATAGCCTCACCGGCAAGCCGGAAAGGCGAAAATAGCCGGACAGTATAACCGTTTCCGGTTCACTGTTCCAGCGATTTTGTGCTCAGAAGACGGTGGCCGGTCCACACCAGACCGGCCAATGTCGAACTGACTATTAGATACGACGACGCTTTGGAGGACGGCAGCCGTTGTGTGGCACTGGGGTCACGTCCTGGATCTCGGTGATCTTGATGCCCAGGTTGTTCAGTGCGCGCACTGCGGATTCGCGGCCAGGACCAGGGCCCTTGATGCGAACTTCCAGGTTCTTCACGCCGCATTCCTGTGCAACTTTACCAGCGGCTTCAGCAGCAACCTGCGCTGCGAACGGGGTCGATTTACGCGAACCCTTGAAGCCAGCACCACCGGAGGTCGCCCACGACAGAGCGTTGCCCTGGCGGTCGGTGATGGTGATGATGGTGTTGTTGAAGGAAGCGTGAACGTGTGCGATACCTTCAGCGACGTTCTTCTTGACTTTCTTGCGTACGCGAGCGGCTGCTGCGGAGCTTTGTTGCTTAGCCATAGTAGTTCCCTAGATTATTTCTTCAGCGATTGAGCGGCTTTGCGCGGGCCCTTACGGGTACGTGCATTGGTGCGGGTGCGCTGACCGCGGACCGGCAGGCCCTTACGGTGACGCAGACCACGGTAGCAGCCCAGGTCCATCAGACGCTTGATGTTCATCGACAGTTCGCGGCGCAGGTCACCCTCTACCACGAATTTGCCGATTTCTTCACGCAGCTTTTCCAGTTCGCTGTCGTCCAGGTCCTTGACCTTCTTGTTGGTTGCAACGCCGGCTTGTGCGCAGATGAACTGCGAACGAGGACGGCCGATACCGTAGATCTCGGTCAGGCCGATAACGGTGTGCTTATGGTTTGGGATGTTAACCCCTGCAATACGTGCCATTCGTTATTCCCTCGAATTAACCTTGACGCTGCTTGTGACGAGCTTCCACGCAGATTACGCGGACCACGCCCTTGCGCTTGATGATCTTGCAGTTGCGGCAGATGCGCTTAACTGAAGCGTTAACTTTCATGATTGCACTCTCTTATGTTCGAAATTGCTTAATTAATTACTTTGTCCGGAACACAATACGGGCCCGGGACAGGTCGTACGGCGTCAATTCAACCGTGACTTTGTCGCCAGGGAGAATGCGGATGTAGTTCATGCGCATTTTACCCGAAATGTGGCCGAGTACCACGTGGCCGTTTTCCAGCTTTACTCTAAAAGTTGCATTAGGCAAGTTCTCCAGAATCTCACCCTGCATCTGAATTACGTCGTCTTTTGCCATTTATCGTGTCGGAATCCCGCCCTTGAAGTTAGCTTTGCGCAGCAGCGATTCATATTGCTGCGACATCACATAGTTTTGTACTTGCGCCATGAAGTCCATGGTCACAACCACAATAATCAACAGCGAAGTACCACCAAAATAGAACGACACCTTCCATTGCGCTTGCATGAATTCAGGCAGCAAGCACACGGCAGTGATGTACACCGCGCCCGCCAGAGTCAATCGCATCAGGATCTTGTCGATGTAACGGGCTGTCTGCTCACCGGGACGAATCCCTGGCACAAAGGCCCCGCTCTTCTTCAAGTTGTCTGCAGTTTCTTTGCTGTTAAACACCAGAGCGGTGTAGAAGAAGCAGAAGAATACGATTGCTACAGCGTACAGCAGTGCATGGATCGGCTCACCAGGAGCCATCGACGCAGCCAGATCTTTCAGGAAGCGGACCACCGGGTTAGAGGTGTCCGCACCTTTCGAAAACCAGTCCACGATGGTAGCCGGGAACAAGATAATCGACGAAGCGAAGATCGGCGGAATCACGCCTGCCATGTTCAGCTTGAGCGGCAGGTGGCTGGTCTGCCCACCGTAGATCTTGTTACCGACCTGACGTTTGGCGTAGTTGACCAGGATCTTGCGCTGACCACGTTCCACGAACACCACGGCGTAGGTGACAGCAGCCACCAGCAGCACGATGAGGATCGCCGACGGTGCACCGATGGCGCCCTGCGACACCTGGGAGAACAAGCCACCCAGAGCGCTCGGCAGACCAGCAGCAATACCGGCGAAGATGATGATCGAGATGCCGTTACCAAGACCGCGCTCGGTAATCTGCTCGCCCAACCACATCACGAACATGGTGCCGGTCAGCAGCGTCACCACGGTGACGAAGCGGAAGCCCATGCCTGGGTCCAGTACCAGGCCAGGCTGGGATTCCAGCGCGACCGCGATACCGAACGCCTGGAACAGAGCCAGACCGACGGTTGCATAGCGGGTGTATTGGGTAATCTTGCGACGGCCCGATTCACCTTCTTTTTTCAGCGCCTCCATAGTCGGGGACACGATCGACACCAGTTGCATGATGATCGAGGCCGAGATGTATGGAGTAATGCCCAGGGCAAACACCGTGAAGCGGGAGAGTGCGCCGCCCGAGAACATGTTGAACATGCCCAGGATGCCGCCTTCTTGCTGCTTGAACAGTGCTGCCAGCTGTACCGGATCTACCCCTGGAACAGGGATGTGTGCACCGATCCGGTACACCACCAGAGCGCCCAGCAAAAACCACAGCCGGTTCCAAGGGAAGCCGGCGGCGGCGGATTTAGCAAGCTGTTGGTTCGTTGCCAATTTTCGCTCCGATTAAGCTAGCTAGCTCAGGCTACCGAGCCGCCAGCTGCTTCGATGGCTGCTTTCGCGCCAGCGGTCACTTTCAGGCCTTTTACGGTCACTGCTTTAGTGATTTCGCCGGAAGCGATAACACGTACGTCGCGTGCCAGAACATTCAGCACGCCGGCCTGTTTCAGCACCAGGATGTCGACTTCACCGACAGCCAGGGCGTTCAGGTCGGACAGACGCACTTCAGCCTTGAAAGTGGCATTCAGGGATTTGAAGCCACGCTTAGGCAGACGACGCTGCAGAGGCATTTGACCGCCTTCGAAGCCGACTTTATGGAAGCCGCCCGAACGCGATTTCTGACCTTTGTGGCCACGGCCTGCGGTTTTACCCAGGCCAGAGCCGATACCGCGGCCAACGCGGCGCTTAGCGTGCTTCGCGCCTTCTGCTGGTTGAATGGTATTCAGTTGCATTGTTTTCTCCAGATCCTAAGAGTTTCTTAGGAAACGACTTTAACGAGGTAGGCGACCTTGTTGATCATGCCGCGCACAGCAGGGGTGTCCTGCAGTTCGCTGACAGAGTTCACACGACGCAGGCCCAGGCCACGCACGGTTGCGCGGTGGTCTTGACGGGTGCCGATCAGGCCCTTCACCAGTTTGACTTTGATAGTGCTCATTGAAGGCTCCTATTAACCCAGGATCTCTTCAACCGACTTACCGCGCTTGGCGGCGATGTCAGCTGGAGTGCTCATTTTTGCCAGACCGTCCAGGGTGGCGCGCACCAGGTTGTATGGGTTGTTCGAACCGGTGGACTTAGCCACCACGTCGGTCACGCCCATCACCTCGAAGATAGCGCGCATTGCGCCACCTGCGATCACGCCGGTACCTGGCTTAGCTGGCGACATCATCACTTTCGACGCGCCGTGGCGGCCGGTGACGGTGTGCTGCAGGGTGCCGTTCTTCAGAGGTACCTTGATCAGGTTGCGGCGGGCTTCTTCCATTGCCTTCTGCACACCTACCGGAACTTCTTTCGACTTGCCCTTGCCCATGCCGATGCGGCCATCGCCGTCACCAACCACGGTCAGCGCTGCGAAGCCCATGATGCGACCACCCTTGACCACTTTGGTCACGCGGTTGATCGCGATCATTTTTTCGCGCATGCCATCATCCGGCTTATCGGATGCCATCTTTGCTTGCATTTTTGCCATGATCGTTATCCTTAGAACTTCAGACCGGCTTCACGCGCGGCTTCAGCCAGCGCCTTGACACGGCCGTGGTAACGGAAACCGGAGCGGTCGAAGGCAACTTCGGTAATGCCCGCTTTCAGTGCTTTTTCTGCGACACGCTTGCCCACCAGAGCGGCAGCGGCGGTGTTGCCACCCAGACCGGTCTTGCCAGCCAGCTCGGCGCGCACTTCCGCTTCCACGGTCGAGGCCGAAACCAGAACTTTGGCTTCCGGGCTGATCAGGCTCGCGTAGATGTGCTGGTTGGTACGGTGCACCGACAGGCGGTTCACTTTCAACTGAGCAATCTTGATACGAGTTTGGCGTCCGCGGCGCAGACGAGATTCTTTTTTGTCCATCGTCAGCCCCTAATTACTTCTTCTTGGTTTCTTTGAGCTTAACCACTTCGTCCACATAGCGGACACCCTTGCCCTTATAAGGCTCAGGGGAGCGGTAAGCACGCACTTCGGCAGCCACCTGGCCAACCTTTTGGCGATCAACGCCAGAGATGATGATCTCGGTTGGGGTCGGGGTGGCGCACTTCACGCCAGCTGGCATGTCGTGCACGACAGGGTGCGAGAAACCCAGGGACAGGTTCAGCTTGTCGCCTTGGGCTTGGGCTTTGTAACCCACGCCAACCAGGGACAGCTTCTTCTCGAAGCCCTTGGTAACGCCCACTACCATGTTGTTGACCAGAGCACGCAGGGTGCCGGACATGGCGTTGGATTCACGGCTGTCGTTCACCACGTCGAAGGACAGGGTGCCGGCATTGTTTTCTACTTTAACCAGGCCGTTCAGGCTCTGGGTCAGGGTGCCCAGTGGGCCCTTGACGGTGATCGCTTGTGCGGAGATGGCAACTTCGGCGCCAGCAGGCACAACGATCGGCATTTTAGCTACACGAGACATTGTGTTACTCCTTAAGCCACGAAGCAGATGACTTCGCCACCGACGCCGGTAGCGCGCGCTTTGCGATCGGTCATGACGCCTTTCGGGGTCGACACGATTGCCACGCCCAGGCCGTTCATCACGGTTGGGATCTCATCTTTGCCTTTGTAGATACGCAGGCCTGGACGCGAAACACGTTCCAGACGCTCGATCACAGGACGGCCTACATAATATTTCAAACCGATTTTCAGTTCCGACTTGCCCTCAGAGGTGGACACGGCGAAATCTTCAATGTAACCCTCGTCCTTCAGGACGTTGGCAATCGCAACTTTCACCTTCGACGATGGCATAGCCACGGAGGTCTTTTGCACGGTCTGTGCGTTGCGGATGCGGGTCAGCATATCGGCGATAGGATCGCTCATACTCATTGCTTATTCTCCTATTACCAGCTGGCTTTGGTCATACCCGGGATCTCGCCACGCATAGCGAATTCACGGAGCTTGATACGGCCCAGGCCGAATTTACGGAAGGTGCCGCGTGGGCGACCGGTTACCTGGCAGCGGTTACGCTGGCGGGTTGGGGCGGAGTTACGTGGCAGGGCCTGCAGTTTCAGGCGCGCTTCGTAACGCTCTTCTTCCGACTTGGTCTGGTCATCAATGATGGCCTTCAGAGCGGCGCGCTTGGCGGCGAATTTCGCTACCAGGTCAGCACGCTTCTGTTCACGGTTAATCAGTGCGAGTTTTGCCATGATCGTTTAGTTCCTGAACGGGAATTTAAAGGCGGCGAGCAGCGCTTTGGCTTCTTCGTCGGTCTTCGCGGTGGTGGTGATCGAGATGTTCATACCACGCAGTGCGTCGATCTTGTCGTACTCGATTTCCGGGAAGATGATCTGTTCTTTCACGCCGATGTTGTAGTTGCCACGGCCATCGAAAGATTTACCATTCACACCACGGAAGTCACGCACGCGCGGCAGGGCCACGGTGATCAGACGGTCCAGGAATTCGTACATGCGGGCGCCGCGCAGGGTCACCATGGTACCGATCGGGTAGCCTTCGCGGATCTTGAAACCTGCGATTGCCTTACGGGCCTTGGTCACGACTGGCTTCTGGCCGGCGATCTTGGTCAGGTCGCCAACAGCGTGCTCGATGATTTTCTTGTCAGCCACGGCTTCCGAGAGACCCATGTTCAGGGTGATCTTGGTCAGGCGAGGCACTTCCATCACCGACTTGTAACCAAACTTGGTGGTCAGCTCAGCGGCGATCTTGTCTTTGTACAGTTGTTGCAGACGGGCCATTTCTGATTACCCTTTCACTACTTCGCCGGAGGACTTGAAGACGCGGACTTTTTTGCCGTCCACTTCTTTGAAGCCTACGCGATCTGCCTTACCGGTCGCAGCGTTGAACAGCGCAACGTTGGACACGTGAATTGGCATGGTCTTGTCAACGATGCCACCTTGAACACCAGTCATTGGGTTCGGCTTAACAGCTTTCTTAGCAACGTTAACGCCCTCAACCACGACGTGCTCAGCGTCTACACGCTGGGTCACTACGCCGCGCTTGCCCTTGTCCTTACCAGTCAGGACGATGACTTCGTCGTTTTTGCGAATCTTATCCATTGTCTGACTCCTTACAGGACTTCCGGTGCCAGGGACACGATCTTCATGAACTTCTCAGTACGCAGTTCGCGCGTTACTGGGCCAAAGATACGGGTACCGATTGGTTCCAGTTTATTGTTCAGCAGGACGGCAGCATTGCCATCGAACTTCACCAGGGAACCATCCTGGCGGCGAACACCCTTAGCGGTGCGCACTACCACGGCGTTATAAATTTCACCTTTTTTGACACGACCACGTGGCTGAGCCACCTTAACGGTGACCTTGATCACGTCGCCAATGCCAGCATAACGGCGCTTGGAACCGCCCAACACCTTGATGCACATCACTTCCTTGGCACCGGTGTTGTCGGCTACTTCGAGCCGGCTCTCAGTTTGAATCATAGTTGTCTCTTTCCCAACTTAAGCCGAAATCCCCACACAATGCAGAGCTCGGTCAGTCTTGGTCCCGCCAGATCCCGACATGGGAACTGTTTGGGTGCTTGATCTTCATACAAGTACTGACCGCGACTGCGCCCGCGGAGGGACGGATAGCGGCGATACATGAACGAAGCCCGCAAGTATTACATAAAACCTGCGGGCCTGCAAGAACTAATTAAATTGTGGCCGGGAACTCACGCTCCCGGCTGGCAACTTACTTAGACGATTTGTGCAGCTTGCACTACTCGGGTCACCGTCCACGCCTTGGTCTTGGAGATCGGGCGACCTTCCTGGATTTCCACCGTATCACCGGCTTTAACCTGGTTGGTCTCGTCGTGCGCGTGGTACTTGGCGCTACGAACGATGATCTTGCCATACAGAGGGTGCTTAACGTGACGCTCGATCAGAACGGTAACGGTCTTGTCCATCTTGTCGGACACAACTTTACCGATCAGAGTACGCTTCAGCTTAACTTGTTCGGTCATTTTGCTTCCTTCGAGTTCATTACCGTTTTCACGCGGGCGATGTCGCGGCGGACCTTCTTCAGCTGCGAGGTGTTGCCCAGCTGCTGGGTAGCAGCTTGCATACGCAGACCGAACTGTGCCTTCAGCAGGTCGTTCAGTTCTTTCTGCAGAGCAGCCTGGTCTTTGCCACGGAGTTCAGATGCTTTCATATTTCACTCCAATTATTGGCCAACCTGGCGCACCACGAAGGTGGTTGCCAGAGGCAGTTTAGCAGCGGCCAGACGGAACGCTTCGCGTGCCAGTTCTTCAGCGACGCCATCCATTTCGTACAGGACTTTGCCTGGACGGATTTCGGCAACGTAGTACTCCGGATTACCTTTACCGTTACCCATACGGACTTCGGCAGGCTTGTTGGAGATCGGCTTGTCTGGGAAAACACGGATCCAGATACGGCCACCACGCTTGATGTGACGGGTCATCGCACGACGAGCGGACTCGATCTGGCGTGCGGTGATACGACCACGAGCCACGGCCTTCAGGCCGAACTCACCGAACGACACGTTAGTGCCGGTGGAGTGCGAAATGCCGGTGTTACGGCCTTTCTGCTCTTTACGATATTTCCTGCGGCTAGGTTGCAGCATGCTTATTCTCCTGCTTTGTCAGCTGCGGCCGGCTTGGCAGCGCGGCGACCGGCTGGGGCTTTGGCGCCTGGAGCTGGACGGCGGCCAGCTGGCTTACCGTCGTCGCGGCGCGGGCCACGTGGCTTCTTCTCTTCCGCTGGGGTGTCGATGACTGGTGCTTCGCCGGTGGCGGAGCGGTCACCCTTGTACACCCACACCTTGACACCGATGATGCCGTAGGTGGTCGAGGCTTCGGAAGTACCGTAATCGATGTCGGCCTTCAGGGTATGCAGAGGCACGCGGCCTTCACGATACCATTCGGTACGAGCGATCTCGATGCCGTTCAGACGGCCGGAGGACATGATCTTGATGCCCTGGGCGCCCAGGCGCATTGCGTTCTGCATGGCGCGCTTCATGGCGCGGCGGAACATAATACGCTTTTCCAGCTGCTGGGAGATCGAGTCAGCGATCAGCTGAGCGTCGATTTCCGGCTTACGGATTTCTTCGATGTTCACGTGCACTGGCACGCCCATGATCTTGGTCAGGGCGGACTTCAGTACTTCGATGTCTTCGCCCTTCTTGCCGATCACGACGCCAGGACGCGAGCTGTACACGGTGAAGCGTGCGTTCTTGGCAGGACGCTCGATCACGATGCGGCCCACGGAAGCGTTTTTCAGCTTCTTCTTCAGGAAAGCACGTGCCTTCAGGTCTTCGTTCAGCATGGAAGCGAAGTTACCGTTGGTTGCGTACCAGCGAGATGCCCAGTTACGGGTGACCGCCAGACGGAAACCGGTTGGATGAATTTTCTGACCCATCGCAGCTCCTTAGTTACCGACAGTCACGTAAATGTGACAGGATTGTTTCGAGATACGGTCGCCACGACCTTTAGCGCGTGCAGTGAAGCGCTTCAGGATTGGACCCTTTTCGACGTAGATGGTCTTTACGAACAGTTCGTCGATGTCGGCACCGTCGTTGTGCTCGGCGTTCGCAATTGCGGACTCCAGCACCTTCTTGACGATGAACGCGCCTTTCTTAGGGCTGAACTGCAGGATGTTCAGCGCAGCGTCAACCTTCTTACCGCGGATCAGGTCAGCGATCAGGCGACCTTTTTGATCCGACAGGCGAACGCCTTTGAGGATAGCTTTAGTTTCCATTATTTCTTAGCCTTTTTGTCAGCAGCGTGGCCCTTGAAGGTGCGGGTCAGCGCGAATTCGCCGAGCTTGTGACCAACCATGTTCTCGGAAACGTACACAGGCACGTGGACCTTGCCGTTGTGCACAGCAATGGTCAGACCGATGAAGTCAGGCATGATCGTCGAGCGACGGGACCAGGTTTTAATTGGCTTTTTGTCTTTGGACGCTTGAGCGGCTTCGACTTTTTTCACCAGGTGGGCGTCGCAGAACGGCCCTTTTTTCAATGAACGAGTCATGGTTTATCCTTATTTCTTGCCGCGGCGAGAGACGATCATCGAAGAAGTACGCTTGTTGGAGCGAGTCTTCTTACCCTTGGTCTGCTGGCCCCATGGGGACACTGGATGACGACCAGCTGCGGTACGGCCTTCACCACCACCGTGCGGGTGGTCGATCGGGTTCATCACCACACCGCGGACGGTTGGGCGAACACCGCGCCAGCGCATTGCACCAGCTTTACCGATCTTGCGCAGGCTGTGTTCAGCATTGCCAACTTCGCCGATGGTGGCGCGGCACTCGATGTGCACGCGGCGCACTTCGCCGGAGCGCAGGCGAACCTGAGCGTAGGTACCTTCGCGGGCCATCAGGACCACAACGGCGCCAGCGGTACGGGCCATCTGAGCACCCTTGCCTGGCAGCATTTCCACGCAGTGGATGTTGGTGCCGACTGGGATGTTGCGGATTGGCAGGCAGTTACCGGCCTTGATCGGGGCTTCCGAACCGTTCAGCAGGGTGTCGCCGACAGCAACGCCTTTCGGGGCGATGATGTACTTGCGCTCGCCGTCGGCGTAGCACAGCAGGGCGATGTGTGCGGTACGGTTTGGATCGTATTCGATACGTTCCACTTTCGCAGGGATGCCGTCCTTGGTGCGCTTGAAGTCCACAACACGGTAGTGGTGCTTGTGGCCACCGCCGATGTGGCGGGTGGTGATGTGACCGTTGTTGTTACGGCCAGCAGTCTTGGACTTCTTTTCCAGCAGGGCGGCGAACGGACGGCCTTTGTACAGGTCGGCGTTCACAACCTTCACCATGCCGCGACGGCCTGGGGAGGTTGGCTTCATCTTAACGAGTGCCATTATTTAGCCTCCTCGGTGAAATTGATTTCCTGGCCTGGCTTCAGGCACACGAAAGCACGCTTGGTGTGGTTGCGGCGACCGATGAAACGGCCGGAACGCTTGACCTTACCTTCGCGGTTCACGGTCTGCACCGATTCCACTTCAACCTTGAACAGCAGTTCAACGGCGGCCTTGATTTCTGGCTTGGTCGCATCCTTGGTAACCAGGAACACGATCTGCTCGTTCTTTTCCGCAACCATGGTGGCTTTTTCGGAAATGACCGGAGCCAGCAGCACCTTCATCAGGCGCTCTTCGCTGTGTTTGATAACTGCGCTCATGCCAGCATCTCCTCAATCTGTGCCAGAGCTGCCTTGGTGACCAGGACCTTCTTGTAGAAGACCAGGGACATTGGGTCAGCGTGACGTGGCTCGACAACCAGCACGTTCGGCAGGTTGCGGGAAGCCAGTTCCAGGTTTTCCTGGATGGTGTCGGTAACGATCAGGACCGAGTCCAGACCCATGCCGGTCAGCTTTTGCGACAGCAGCTTGGTCTTAGGGGCTTCGATCGACAGATCTTCGATCACAACCAGACGCTCTTCGCGGGCCAGCTGAGACAGGATCGAGCAGATACCTGCGCGATACATCTTCTTGTTGACCTTGTGCGAGAAGTTCTCGTCAGGGGTGTTCGGGAAGGTGCGGCCACCACCACGCCACAGCGGGGAGGAGGACATACCAGCACGAGCGCGGCCGGTGCCTTTTTGGCGCCATGGCTTCTTGGTCGTGTGGTGGACTTCTTCGCGGTCTTTCTGCTTGCGGTTGCCGGAGCGAGCGTTAGCAGCGTAAGCGACGACGACTTGGTGGATCAGCGCTTCGTTGTAGTCACGGCCGAAGACGGTGTCAGCGGCGGCTACGTTGGAGGCGACTTGACCTTGCGCGTTCAAGAGCTTCAGTTCCATCGATTAAGCTCCCTTCTTTGCTTTAACTTTAACAGCTGGCGATACAACAACCTGGCCGTTTTTCGCGCCTGGTACTGCACCCTTCACCAGCAGCAGCTGGCGGTCAGCGTCGATACGAGCGATTTCCAGGTTCTGGGTGGTGACGGTGACGTCGCCCATGTGACCGGTCATGCGCTTGCCTGGGAACACACGGCCCGGATCCTGCGCCATACCGATGGAGCCTGGTACGTTGTGCGAACGGGAGTTACCGTGGGTTTGACGACCCGAAGCGAAGTTGTGACGCTTGATGGTACCGGCGTAGCCTTTACCGATCGATACGCCTTGAACGTCGATCTTTTGACCGACTTCGAACAGGGAAGCGGCGATAACTTCACCAGCTTTCAGTTCGGATGCTTTAGCAGCGTCAACGCGGAATTCCTTCAGGAAGGTACCAGCTTCAACACCAGCTTTAGCGAAGTGACCGGCAGCAGCTTTAGTCACGCGGGATGCGCGACGCTGACCGAAGACAACCTGAACAGCGGAATAACCATCCACTTCAGGAGTTTTGATTTGCGCAACACGGTTGTTCGATACGTCCAACACGGTGACTGGGATCGAATCCCCGTCATCGGTGAAGATGCGCATCATACCAACCTTGCGACCGAGGAGGCCAAGGCTCATTTTTTCTCCATTCCCACCTACGATTGGGCGGGGCTTTGTTTAACTACAAAAAAAGATACGGGCCATAAAAAAGACGAACCCATACCGAAGCCGGCTAGTGTACCGGCATTTGCCCCTTGACGCAACAGGTTTGTACGAGGTATGTCAAAGGTTTATGATTATCTCCAACCGCTTATTGCGCAAAGTTTGATTTCGCGCAATAAGCGGAATTCTTATTGCGCGGAGAGGCCATGGAACGCGGTTTGATTGGGCATTACGAAGGCTCGGCTGCGGCTGGCGAGGCATGCCGTGCATTGGTGCCGGCCCCCTTGCCGCCCACCCCTGAATTGACCATCGGCGCCGATTTGCAAGTGCGGCTGGGCGACGCCTGGCTGGCCCTGGGCCGACTGGACAGCCTGGCTGTCATGCTGCCGAACGCCTCCATGCTGTTATACAGCTTCGTACGCAAGGAAGCGGTCATGTCGTCGCAGATCGAGGGAACGCAATCGTCCCTGGCCGACTTGTTGCTGTACGAGGCGGCGGGAGCGCCCGGCGTGCCGCTGGAGGATGTGCGGGAGGTTTCCTGCCACGTCGATGCATTGATGCACGGCATGCAACGTTTGCAGGATGGCTTTCCCATCTGCACGCGACTGATGAACGAAATGCACAGCAAATTGATGGCGCATGGAAGGGGCCCGCAGAAAGCGCCCGGTGAGCTGCGGCGCATACAAAACTGGATTGGCGGTTCCAGTCCAAACCGGGCGGTTTTCGTCCCCGCCCCGCCGCAGCATATAGCGGACTGCATGTCCGACTTGGAGAAGTACATGAATGACGTGCCGGTACGGCACGCGGCGCTGATCAAAGCGGCGTTGGCGCATGTCCAGTTCGAGACCATCCATCCCTACCTCGATGGCAATGGCCGCCTTGGGCGTTTGCTGATACCACTGCTGCTGGTGAGCGAGGGCGTTCTGCGTCACCCTATGTTGTATCTTTCGCTATACTTCCGTGAGCATCGCGGCAACTACTATACGGCGCTACAGAATGTTCGGCTGACGGGCAACTGGGAGGAATGGCTGCGGTTCTTTGCCACCGCGATCGTGCATACGGCGGAACAGGCGATGGAGACCGCGTCGGCACTGCTGGCACTGGCGGAAGTGGACCGTCAACGACTGGAACAGCTGGGCAGGCTGGCCCCATTTGCCCTGCAAGTGCACCGCTCGTTGAGCGAACGCCCGGTATCGACCATCGCGGCGATTTGCCAGGCCGCCAGCCAGAGCCCCCACACTGTCGCGAAGGTGCTGAGCGCCATGCAGAGCCTGGGCATGGTGCGTGAAGTGACAGGCATGAAACGCAACCGCATATACGAATACACCGCCTGCCTCGCAATCCTGAACCGCGATATCCAGCCATGACCGGCTGGTCTGCCTGGGAGTCTGTCCATGGCTTACCGCTTGGCTGCCGACGCCGTACTACTCCTGCACCTGGGCTTCATCCTGTTCGCCCTGTTTGGCGCCCTGCTGGTGTTGCGACGGCGTTGGATCAGGTGGCTGCACCTGCCGGCCGTGGCGTGGGCGGCGGCAATTGAGCTGGCAGGTGCGGTCTGTCCCCTGACTTACCTGGAAAACTATTTGCGCGAGCGCGCCGGGCAGCGAGGCTATAGCGGCGGCTTCATCGATCATTATCTGCTGCCGCTGGTGTATCCGTCCGCGCTGACACCGACCCTGCAATGGCTGCTGGCAGGCATCGTGCTGGCAATCAACCTGTTGCTGTATGGCTGGCTGTTCCGCCGCCCCGGCACCCGACCGTCCGCGCCGCGCGACTGAGGTCCGGCCGCCCCGCCACCGCAACCTGCTCCGGCAAGCGAGCATAAGCGCGGAAGATATCGATGCCGCGCCGCCCGAGCCTGGATTCCAGCACGCCCAGCAGGTCCAGATAAGGCGCGCTGCCCACCAGGGTGGCGCAGGGCAGCGCCAGCCGATAGACCGGCGCGCCGCCCT
This sequence comes from Pseudoduganella sp. OTU4001, assembly GCF_038440195.1. Lineage (NCBI taxonomy): Bacteria > Pseudomonadati > Pseudomonadota > Betaproteobacteria > Burkholderiales > Oxalobacteraceae > Pseudoduganella > Pseudoduganella sp. OTU4001. Next base: position 81,823 of record NZ_JASATG010000019.1, read on the forward strand.
GCCCCGCCACCGCCACGTCGCGATAGCCGCCCACCACCACGGCCGCCAGCCGGGTGCCAGGGTGGACGTCGAGCTGCCAGTACACTGTTTCGTAGCTGGCCAGCACCAGCACGATGCTGGCGCCGCAGCGGTCGAGCACCACGCGCACCGGTCCGGCCGCGCGGGCCGCAACGTAGCCGGACACCACCACCAGCTCGGCGCCGGCGGCCAGTGCGGGCGAGAGCAGGCCGCCGGGGATCATGCCGGCTCCGCGCCCGGCTCGCCCAGTCGGTACCAGTCGACCTTGCGGGTGGCGACCATAATGGCCGACAGCACGGCGAACAGCAGGATGGCGCCCATCACCAGGGCATTACTTTCGGAATTCAGGAGCCCGAACAGCACGCCGTACAGGCCACCCAGCGCGGCGGCAAAGCTGGCGCCGCGCTTCCAGTTGTGCAGCACGTGGGCCAGGTAGTAGCCGATCAGGACAATGCAGGCGGCGCTGGCGGCGACATAGGCCAGCACGAAGTCGATGTGCTCGGACAGGCTGACCAGCAACAGGAAGAACAGCGCCAGCGCCATGCCGACCAGGGCGTACTGCACCGGGTGGATCGGCAGGCGCTTCATCACCTCGAACAGGAAGAAGGCGGCGAAAGTCAGCGCCACGAACAGCAAGCCGTACTTGGTGGCACGGTCGGCCATCGAATACACGTTGACCGGTTCGATGAACGTGGTACGGATGGCATCCAGCTGCGGCGCCTGGCCGGCAGGCGCCGCGCCCGCCCCGCCGCGCAGGGCGACCGCCTCGCGTTCACGCAGCTGCTGCTGGGCGTTGGTGGCCAGCGCCGAAATACGCCACACCGCCTGGAAGCCCTGCTCCGTCACATTGCGCTGCTCCGGCAGGTACTGGCCGCCGAACTGCGGGTGCGGCCAGGCCGAAGTCATGGTGAAGCGGTTGTTCTTCGCCAGCGGCACGAAAGCCTGGCTGCCCAGGCCGCCGAGGTTCAAGTCGAAGCTGAAGCTGACTGCGCCCGGCACGGCATCGGCCAGCGGCAGGCGGGCATGCAGCCCTTTAGGCGCCGAGGCCAGGCGCGCGCCCTGCTCGAATTCGATGCGGCGCTTGCCCCACGCCAGCTGCGGGAAATCGCGCACGCCGCGCGTGTCCTCCACCGCCAGCGCTATATACGGTTCACGCGGCGTGATGTCCGAGCGCTCGACCGTGTGCGGCAGCTCGGACAACGCCGGCACCAGGAAGTCGCCGCTGAATTTATGGCTGCCGTTATAAACCAGGATCTGGTGGATGCCGCGGTAACGGCGCTCGGTGGCCATGGTGGAGGCCACGTCCAGCTGCTGCGGGAAGACCAGGTGCTGCGAACGCTTGCGGTAGCGCTTCGCCTCGCCGTTTTCCTGCACCGTGTATTCCTCGTCGTAGGGCATGACCAGCACCGGGCCATATACCTGCTGGGCGCCGACCGATTCCTCGGCGATGCCGGCGGCGGCGGCGTCGCGGAACTGCATGCGTTCCTGCACGACGGATTGGATCATGGCCAGCGGTGCGCCGAGCAGGAACATCAGCACGGCGACGATGAAGGCTTTGACCAGAAGTCTTTTTTGCATTTTTGGCGCTTCCTGTTGTGGTTTAGGTTGCGCCAGTGTAGGCAGCGTTTATGTGCTGACGATGCGTTCTGTGTGAAGCGGCAGCAGCAAGGACGCGCGGCAGCCGCTGCCCTCCCCGTTCACCACTTGCGCGCTGCCGCCGTGCAAGGCGGCGACTTCGCGCACGAAGGGCAAGCCAAGGCCGGTGCTCTTGGCGCCGTCGGGACGCGGCAGGGAATAGAAGCGGTCGAACAGGCGTCCTTCGGCGTAGGGCGGGATGCCGGGGCCGGCATCGGCGACGCTGACTTCGAGCTGCGCGCCGCTGATGCGCGCAGCCAGCTGCACCGTGCTGCCTTGCGGCGCGAAGCCGATGGCGTTATCGAGCAGGTTGCCGATCGCCTGGCGCAGCAGCAAGGCGTCGCCGCGCACGCGCGGGGTATCGTCGACGCTGAGCTGCAAGTGCAGCGCGCGCGCATCGAGGCGGGCACGGAAGTCGCCGGCCACGTCCTGCAGCAGGCTGGCGATATCGACCGCTGCGGCCTCGTCGATGCCCTGCTGCTTTTCCACCCGCACCAGCGCCAGCAGCTTGTCGATCAGGTCGCGCTGGCGCGCGTTCTGGGCCTGGATGGTGGCCAGGAACTGGCGCCGCTGTTCGGGCGGCATGTCTTCCTCCAGCAGTTCCGCCGTGGCTTGGATGGCGGCGATCGGGCTTTTCAGTTCGTGCGTCAGCGTGTGCATCAGTGTTTCGACGTAGTCCTTGCCCTCCAGTTTGGCGCGCATGGCTTCCAGCGCGTGGCCAAGGGTGGAGATTTCGCTGCTGCCCAATTTAGGCATGACGGCTTTGCGGCCGGCCTGCACTTCGGCCACGAACACCATCAGCTTGCGCAGCGTGCCCATGATGCGCCAGGTCATCGCCACGCCGACCAGCAGCGACAGGCCAAGCAGCAAGGCGCCCCATTGCAGCAGCTTGCGCTGGCTGCGCTCGATGAAGGCCTTGACGCCGGAAATGGGCTTGGCCACCGTCAGCGCGCCAATAATGCGCTCGCCGTCGCGCACCGGAGCGGCGACGTACATGACGGTGCTGGCATCCTGCTCCGGCACTTCGCGCGTCATGCGCGCGCCGTATTTGCCGCGCAGCGTGAGGTAGACGTCGTTCCAGCGCGAGTAGTCCTGGCCGAGCGCCTTGCCGGCCGTGTCGAAGCGCACGATGCCCTGCGCGTCGGTGATGTAGATGCGGTAGCCGATGCGCTGCTTTGCCACGTCGCCGATGTTCGCCACCAGGGCGCGCTGCGACGCGTCCTGCAGGCGCGCCAGCATATCGGCATCGAAGTGCCCATCGCGCACATCGGCCGCTACCGCGCCGGCCAGGAGCTGGGCGGTGTCGGCGGCCATGTCTTCCATCGTGAAGCGCACGCCGGGGCGGACCTGCTCCACGAATACATTCATCAGCAGCCAGGCGGCCACGCCGACGATCAGGAAGTAGCCAAGCAGGATGCGCAGGCCGATCTTCATGCGCTGGTTTGCAGGCTGTAGCCCATGCCGCGATGGGTCTGGATCGGGTCGGCGGATTCGTCGATGGTGCGCAACTTGGCGCGCAGGGATTTGATGTGGGCGTCCACCGTGCGGTCCAGCGTATCGGGCGCGTCGCTCCAGACGCGGTCCATCAGCTGTGCGCGCGACATGACGTGGCCGGGATGCTCGACCAGGGTTTTCAGCAGCAGGTATTCGTATCGCGTCAGGTCGAGCGCCTGGCCGGCGAACAGGATGCGCGCCTCCGGTGCGCGCAGCTCGAAGCGCGGCGCCCGGTCTGGCGCAGCCGGCGCCGGTGCGCCATTGCCCGCGCCCGCACGGCGCAGTATCACCCGCACGCGCGCCACCAGCTCGCGCGGCGAGAACGGCTTGGTCACGTAGTCATCGGCGCCGATCTCCAGGCCGACGATGCGGTCGATCTCATCGCTGCGCGCGGTCAGGAAAATCACCGGCACGTCCGAGAACTGGCGCAGGCGGCGGCACACATCGAGACCGCTGATATCGGGCAGGCCGACATCGAGGATCACCAACGCCGGCGCCCGCTCACGCGCCACGGCCAGCGCCTGCTCGCCCAGCGTCACATGCCGCGGCTCGAAGCCTTCTTTACGCAAGGCGAACGCGATGCTCTCCGCAATCGCCGCCTCGTCTTCCACGATGAGAATTGTCTTTTCGCCCATGCGCGCGAGTATAACTGACGCGCGGCTGCTAGAATCGCGCACCATTTTTGAGAACAGGACTTCAAGTGAAACTAACAATCCAGGAAGGAAGCTGGATCGGATTTGTCCAACTGCCAAATTGTGAACCAATTCCCACTTTCGTCCATCGACTCATCCCCCTTAAAACAGGCAAAGGGATACTTCGCCTTGAATTGAGCGTCCTGCGGTACTCGGCCCAGCAACACCCCCTGACAATCGACATTCAGGTCCTCGTTCACGATTGCGACTTCCTGGTTGGGCGTCGAGTCGACGAAGCGGGGAAAGGCCAAACCTTGATGATCAAGGCATGTAAGCCCTGCACCACCGACTTGCTCACCGTTGCGCAGCCCACCGACTTTCACGAACTGCGAGCCATGCCCGATGCGACAGAGGAAATCCACATCGGCAAGGAATACGGGGCATTCGACAGTTACTTGATCCAACGCGGGTTTGCCCCACAGCAGATGGAAGACAAATGGCTAATCTATATGACCGGCAACAAGCTCCAGTTCCATCGTAGTTGGACCGGTCATTGCATTTATTCGCTTAGCGTGACTCCGCGAGAAGGCAGGCTTTATCTAGACAACTGCACGATTAACGGCAACCGAGACCAATACAAGTCCGAATCGACGCTGAACGAGCGAGATCACGTCCTGACGCTCATCGATTACTTACTAATCCGCCCCTTCGAACAACATCGGATTTAACAAGCCATCTTCAGTTCGTTGGCGCCTCTCCTTCGGCGGCCTTCGCAGCGGCGGAGGCCGCCTTTTGCTGACTGTCTTCCAGTGACTTGACTGCGTCTTGCGCCTTGTCGCGCTGGGCGCCCATGGCTCTGATGTCTTGCGCCGCCTGGTTGGCGGGGTTGTCTTTCTTCGCGCAGGCGCACAGCGCGGCGGCGAGCGACAGCAGGATGATGGTGGTGCGCATGGCGGCCCCCCTTAAATAAAAAAGCCAGGCATTGCTGCCTGGCTTTTCATTGTATTACACCGCTTCCGGATCAGAAGAAGGTGTAAGCAGCGCTAACCGAGTAGGTACGCAGCTGAGGTGCCCATGGGGTGAAACCTTCGCGCCATTTCACTGGCAGTTCCTTGTCGAACAGGTTGTACACGAAGGCGCTCAGACGCACGTTCTTGATGCCGGTGTAGACGAAGCTGTAGTCAACGGTGGTGTTGGCTTTAACTTTGCCGCAGGCTTCCAGGAACTCAGCCTTCACATTGTTGGTCGCGCAGTAGGTTGGCGAGCCATCGTTGTTGTTGCTGTACGAGCTGGCGTAGTGCACGGTCAGGCCGTTGTTGTAGACGCCCTTCTTCCACACGCCACGCAGCTTGGTACGCAGACGGGAGCCGGTGTCGTAGTTGCCGGCGATGTTGTCGTTGTACTTGTTGTCAGCTTCCGAGAACTGCTTGTAGCTCAGCAGGTAGGCACCTTCCAGCTTGAAGTCCAGGTCGCCCCATGCACCCATGCGGAACTTGGTGGCGGCGTCGAAGTCGAAGCCGGATACCTTGGTGCGGCCGGAGTTCACGTATGGGTTGTACACCAGACCCAGCTTGCCAACGCCACCGAAGTTCAGGGTGTTGGTTGGGGCGTACTTCTTAACGATTTCCAGGAACTCGTTATCGGTGATGGTGTTGTCGATACGGATCAGCTGGCCAGCTGGCAGCGAGGACTCGCCTTTCAGGATGTCGGCCACCGCGCGGGTGCCGATTTCATCCTTGCGCTGGATGTTGAAGTAGTCAATCGCCAGGCTGCTGTCCTTGGTTGGCTGCCATACGGTACCCACAGTATAGGACTTGGAGGTCTCTGGCTTCAGGTCCGGGTTGGAGGCCACGAAGCTTGGCAGGGAACCGGAGCAATCCGCAGCGCGGTAGGTGTTGGCCAGGGACTTGTCCGACGGGGTCACGCCAGGAGCGTTCTGCACCAGGGCGTTCAGCTGGTTGGCGATCGAGCAGCGGCGTGGGTCGTTGACGGAGTTGGAAACCGAGGAGCGGCCCAGGCCGTTACCGGATTCAACGATGTTCGGCGCACGGAAGCCGCCAGCACCGGTGGCGCGCAGCAGCAGGCTGTCAACCGGGTTCCAACGCAGGCCCAGCTTAGGCGAAACGTGGGCGTCGGCATTGCCGGACTTGTCGGCACGCAGGGCGGCGCTCAGTTCAACGCGCTTGACCACAGGGATGGTGGCTTCGCCGAACAGTGCGTAGTGCTTGGAAACGTCTTTCACCTGCAGGCCGAAGATGCCCACCAGTTCGCCGTTCAGGACGTTGTCCGAAGACTTCATCTCGTAGAATTCGCGGCGGATGTCGGTACCGATTGCAACGTTCAGCGGACCGGCTGGCAGTTCAGCCACGGTGCCGGTGACGGTCGCGTCGGCGAACAGGATGCGGGCTGCACCAACGGTGGTACGGACCGGGAACATCTTCTCCAGCAGGGCTGGATCGTTCTTCTGGCCGAACACGTAGGACTTGCTCACGATCGCGTCCGTGTAACCCTTGGCGCTGGTGGCCCGGGTGGCCTTGGTCGCTTCGGAGTTCATGTAGCCAACAGCCGACTTCCAGTCCCAGGTGCCGAAGGTACCGTTCAGTGCCAGCATGAAGCGGGACTGCTCGGAGTCGGTGGTGTTGAAGTTGAAGCCGTCGCCGGTGTCCATCATGCGGGCACGCAGTTCGGTCGGGGTCTTGTATGGGTTGTTTGGATGGCCAACCGGCAGCTTCGGATAGGTGAAGCCGCTGACCATCTTGCCACCGTACACGTTGTACCATGGGTTGACCGGTGCGCTGGTGGTGAAGGTTGCCAGAGGCGCAACGATGTAGTCGTTGGTCGCGCCAGCCGAGGTGATCTCGAAGTTGGCGTCGATCGAGTTACCGATCTTGAAATGGGTGTTGGAAGCCAGGGCCCAACGCTTGTTGTCGGTGGTTTGGCCGGAGTACGGCAGCACGTCCCACTTGCACTGCTTGTCGATCGGGTCGATCGCTTCTGCCGGGCAGCCTGGGGCGGCGACGATATTGGTCGCGCTCAGGAAGTAGTTACCGGTTGGCGAGTAGGCGCTCTTGGCATCCCAGGTCGAACGGCCTGGGGTGTCTTTGTGCCACGATGGGTACTGGCCCTTGATTTCGCCGGTGGTCCAGCCATCGCGCTTGTAGCCTTCGACGCTCAGCCAGGTGTTGAAGCCGTCGGTGTCGATGTCGCCGAAGCCGATGATGGCGGTGGCGTTGCGGTTACGGTAGTCTTTGAAGCCATCGGCGCCGCTGTAGGAAGCCTTGACCTTGGCGCCCACGTAGTCCTTGCGCAGGATGATGTTGACCACGCCAGCCACGGCGTCGGAGCCGTAGATTGCCGATGCGCCGTCTTTCAGGATCTCGATGCGTTCGATCGATTCGGAAGCGATCGCGTCCAGGTTGGTGAAGTTCTGCTGTGCGCCGTCGGACAGGCCGTACTGCGCGATGCGGCGGCCGTTCACCAGGACCAGGGTCGATACCTTGCCCAGGGAGCGCATGCCAACGCCGGAGGAACCGGTCGCGAACGAGCCCGAACCCACGGTTTCGGAGCTGATGCTGGTTTCGATGGCGGCAGCGTTGTTCAGGATGTCCAGCGCGGTGGTGGCGCCAGTGCGCTCGATATCCGCACGGTTCAGTACCTGCACCGCGCCAGCGGCTTCGGAGGCGGTACGCTTGATGCTGGAACCAGTGATTTCAACGCGTTGGATTTTTTCAGCGGCTTCTTGCGCGAAGGCTGGGGCGGCGAAGGCAACTGCCACGGCAGCGGCGATCGCTTTTTTGTTCAGGTTACGTGTGCTTTTCACTACTACTCCCTTGCGTGTTTAACTTATTTATTAAAAGTAAAAGCCGTTAATGATAAGGGATAACTCATCAGTTATGTAACACTACCGAAACATTTCTTACGCGAATCGCCATTTCCACAACACGTTTTCATAGCTTTTTTATAATGTTGCCGAAGATTGTTTGCCTGAAATCAATAAAAGCAAAAGCCCGCAGATGCGGGCTCTTTCGTTTGCCTGGCAGCAAACCGGCGAAAAAAAAGCCCGCATAGTGCGGGCTTTTTTATTTCGAAACCAGATTACTGCAGTTTGATTTCGACGTCCACGCCAGCTGGCAGGTCCAGCTTCATCAGGGCGTCAACGGTCTTGTCGGTTGGATCCACGATATCCATCAGGCGCTGGTGGGTGCGGATTTCGAACTGGTCGCGGGAAGTCTTGTTCACGTGCGGGGAACGCAGCACGTCGTAACGCTGGATACGGGTTGGCAGAGGAACTGGGCCTTTTACCACGGCGCCGGTGCGCTTGGCGGTGTCAACGATTTCCAGGGCGGACTGGTCGATCAGCTTGTAGTCGAAAGCCTTCAGGCGGATACGGATCTTTTGGTTTGGAGCGGACATGCTTATTCCTTAAAAGAACGAACCGGCAACATTTTGTTTCCGGCAATGTAAGTAAATACTACGACGGGCCGACATGATAGCACATGCCGGCCCGTTTTGATCAGACTAAGAAACTAATTAGTCGATGATCTTGGCTACCACGCCCGCA
>NZ_JASATG010000020.1:0-86020 GCF_038440195.1 Pseudoduganella sp. OTU4001
GAACCTGTTTTCGCCCGGCTTATGCCGGGCTTTTTTTATTATCGGGCGGTAATAATATTTAATTCGTTTCCAACTGACAATTTATTAATAACAATTCCTGTGCAACATTAGTTAACTCTTTGATTTGACTAAAGAATATTAGTGACTACAATAACCGAAGCCAACTTTGCACAAATAATCAGATTGATTTGTATCAGGACGTAACTTTCGGGGAAATTCATTTGCCACACGGTAAAACCTGATTTACTATCGATTCAGAAGTCTGACAAAGGCAAACCACGTGAAAGCGTGGGACGCAAAGTCAACGGTCTAAGGACGCTTCGGCGCCTATGACGGCTGGACTGCCAGATACGCAGGAGACACCGAAGTCCCCGACGTAATTTTCAACCGCCCCTTGCGGGGTGGGAGGCAGTCCCTTTTTTCTGCAACCTTGAAAACAGGACTACCTCTTCAATGAAGAACCTTCGCAATACCGCTCTGATCTTCGCCGCAGCAACCCCACTCGCTTTCGCCGCACCAAACCAAGCTGATCCACAATTTATCGCCGGCCGCCTCATCGTTGAGACCCAAGCGGGCCTGACTGCCGACGAGTTCGCTAAAGAAATGAAGGTCCACGGCGCTGGCAAAGCCCGCAAGCTGGGCCAGAGCAACATCCACGTCATCGATGTGCCGCATGGCTCCGAGAAGGCCATCGCAAACAAGCTCAAGCACAATCCTCATTTCAAGTTCGCCGAGCTGGATCAGGTTGTGGAAATTGCCGCTACCAGCAACGACCCGTACTTTGGCAGCGAATGGCATCTCAGCAAAATTGGCGCAGGCACAGCGTGGGACAAGAGCCAGGGTGCGGGCGTCATCATTGCCATCATTGACTCGGGTGTCGATTCCAGCCACCCTGACCTGGTGGGCAACATCGTGCCAGGCTACAACACCATCGACAACAACACCAATAGCGCCGATGTCTGCGGCCACGGCACCCAGGTCGCCGGCACCGCCGCTGCCGCCATGAACAACGCCATCGGCGTGGCCGGTGTGGCCGGCAAGGCCAAGATCATGCCCGTGCGTACCGGTTCCCTGACGGCCAGCGGCTGCCAGGGCTCCTACTCGGCCATCGCCGCCGGCATCACCTGGGCCGCCGACCACGGCGCCCGCATCGCCAACGCCAGCTACGCCTACCTGCCAAGCAGCGCGGCCGTGATCAGCGCCTCGAACTACATGAAGAGCAAGGGCGGCCTGGTGTTCGTTGGCGCCGGCAACTACAACCGTGACGAAGGCTTCACCCCGACCGATTCCATGATCGCCGTGTCGGCCACCGACACCGTGGACGGCAAGGCCAGTTTCTCCAGCTACGGCTCCTTCGTCCAGCTGTCGGCCCCAGGCACCAACATCTACACCACCACCCGTGGTGGCGGCTACGGCATGAATGCTGGCACCTCGTTCTCCAGCCCGGTAGCTGCCGCGGTCGGCGCGCTGGTGATGGCAGCCAACCCATCGCTGACCAATACCCAGGTGCAAAACATCCTGTTCACCACCGCCACCGACCTGGGCGCGGCTGGCCGCGACATCTACTTCGGCTACGGCCGTGTGAACGCTGCTGCTGCGGTTGCAGCAGCTGGCACTGCACCGACCGCGCCAGTGGCTGATACCACCCGTCCGACGGTAGCGATTTCGAGCCCCGGCGCCAGCAGCACGGTTTCCGGAACTGCAACCGTTACCGCCAATGCGTCTGACAATGTCGGCGTGACCCGCGTGGAACTCAAAGTGAACAGCACCGTGGTGGCGACCGATACTGTGGCGCCATATAGCTTTGCGTGGGATACCAAGGGCGTGGTCAACGGCATGTCAACCCTGACGGCTGTCGCCTACGACGCGGCTGGTAACGTGGCATCGTCCACCCCAGTGTCGGTGAATGTGGCCAACGCGACCAACGTGCAGCCGACCGCTGACACGGCTGCACCGGTTGTCCGCATTACCAACCCGGTGGCGGGTTCGGTCCGTGGCAGTGTTGCCGTAGCGGTCAATGCCTCGGACAATAGCGGCAGCGCAGGTATTTCGATGTCGCTTTATATTGATGGTGGCCTGGTGGCGTCGGGCGCTGGTTCCAGCCTGTCGTACAACTGGAATACCAACAAGCTGGCGCGCGGCAACCATACGCTGCAAGCCGTTGCGCGGGATAAGGCGGGCAATACTTCCACTTCTTCGGTCACAGTAAGCCGCTAAACCGGCGAAAAAAAACGGCAGCCTCGGCTGCCGTTTTTCATTTGGGCTGTATCAAATCCACTTGTTCCGCCGACGGCGTGCGAGCGCCATGCCAAGCAGGCCGGTACCGATGATCGCCAGGCTGCCTGGCTCAGGAAGTGCGATACATGCTGGATCGGTCGGGAATTCGTCGCAGAATTCAATTACTGGAGGACCGCAGTCTTCAACAGCAGGGTCGCAAGTGCCGCCACCTAGCCAGACACTCTTACCCTGCGGCAGGCCTTGCACGTGCACCGCGCCAAGGAAGCCGCCGTCAGCTTTCGGAGGATTGTGCGACGAAATAGACTCGGCATCGAAATCGGAGGCGGAGCAACCGATGCATGTCAGGTCATACACTGCATGCAGTCCAGGAGGGATGTTATTGTTCACCGGTCCGTTATATTGGAAGAACAAGTCAAACATGCCACCCACACCGTCAGCCTTGTAGCTGTCGAGAGCAAAACCTACATCATTAACCAGATCAACCGATGGAGCCGTGCTATCTGCAGCCATGTAGGCAACATTCGAAACTTGCTTACCTGCTTTCAGCGAAAAATACCATAGCGCTACAAACTGCCCAGCGTCGAGGTTAGAAGAAACGTCCAGGGTCAGCTTGACGTGGCCAGCAGCCATGCCTGCGGTATCAAATGTCGCGGTAGCAAACAAAGTCCCGGAGATCATATCGATTGTCTGGCTACCCGAGATCAGCGGTCCATCACTATGGAACTCGATGGAAAAGACGTCGGCCATTGCTGGTCCGGCCACCCCCAGTGTCATCGCCGCAGCGGCAGCGAGCGATGCGCAGTATTTTTTAATTGACTTCATTTTCAGGCCCCCCTGAGGTTGTTATGCATGTAAAGGAGCAGAATCCGTGCCTGAAACTTCAAATTACATAAAATCAACAACTTAATCTCATCCATAATGACTGCGCAGTCAAATGCTGTAAAAATTTTCGACAGAAAATCTTTTAAAATCAAGAATTTATATGTTCCATTTAGACACTTAGGTTACCCTTAGGTCACAAACATTGCACGTGAGGCTGCGATACAATGCGGGTGTCATGAGTGCTAATACTTTCCCCTTCAAGAATTCCTTTGCCGGCCTGCCGCCAGCTTTCTACACCCACCTGATGCCGACGCCGCTACCAGCGCCGTATCTGGTCGCTGTCAGCCCCTCCGCCGCCCGCCTGATCGGCACGGACCAGTCGGCCCTGGCGCTCCAGGACAGCGTTGAAGTCCTGGTTGGCAATCGGGTCGCCGAACAATCGCAGCCTTTGGCGGCGGTGTACTCCGGTCACCAGTTTGGCGTCTGGGCCGGCCAGCTTGGCGACGGCCGCGCCATCCTGCTCGGTGAGATTGATACAGCTGAGGGGCCGGTTGAACTGCAGCTGAAAGGCGCCGGCATGACGCCCTACTCCCGTATGGGCGATGGCCGTGCGGTCCTGCGCTCTTCGATTCGCGAATTCCTGTGTTCGGAAGCCATGCACGGTCTTGGCATCCCAACCACGCGCGCACTTTCCGTGGTCGGCTCCGACCATGGTGTGGTGCGTGAGTCGATCGAGACCGCAGCGGTAGTGGTGCGGATGGCGCCGACCTTCATCCGCTTCGGTTCGTTCGAGCATTGGTATTACAACCGCAAGCCCGATGAGCTCAAACAACTGGCCGACTATGTCATCGACCGCTTTTACCCTGAACTGCGCGCAGAAGAGAATCCCTACGCCGCGCTGCTCGAAGAAGTGACCCGCCGCACCGCGCGCATGATTGCGCACTGGCAGGCGGTCGGCTTTATGCACGGTGTGATGAACACGGACAATATGTCGATCCTGGGCCAGACCCTCGACTACGGTCCTTTCGGCTTTATGGAAGGCTTCGACGCCAACCATATCTGCAACCACAGCGATGATCGTGGCCGCTATTCCTACGCCAATCAGCCGCAAATCGGCCACTGGAATTGCTACGCCCTGGCGCAAGCCCTGCTGCCGCTGATCGGCGAAGTCGAATTGACGCAGGAAGCGCTGGACATATACCAGCCCGAGTTCGCCAAACAGATCGACCAGCTGCTGCATGCCAAGCTCGGCCTCACGACCGTGCAGGACGGCGACCGCGAACTGCTCGACAGGCTGTTCGCCATCCTGCAAGCCAGCCATGCAGACTTCACCATCTTCTTCCGGCGCCTGAGCGGTTTGCGGGCCGGTGGGCCGGAAGGCGACGAACCGCTGCGCGACCTCTTCATTGACCGCCCGGCCTTTGACCAGTGGGCCGAAAGCTACAGAGCCCGTCTGCGCGCTGAAGACAGCAGCGATTCGGCACGTAAGCTTGCGATGGATCAGGTCAACCCCAAGTATGTGCTGCGAAACTATATGGCACAGGTCGCCATCGAAAAAGCGCAGAATAAAGACTTTTCCGAAGTCGAGCGCCTGCTGGCCTTGCTCGAACGCCCGTTCGACGAACAGCCGGAAAACGAACAATACGCAGGCTTCCCGCCGGACTGGTCGAACCAGCTGTCGGTAAGCTGCTCATCTTAAGAGAAGAAAATGGATAAAGTCGTCAAGACCGACGCCGAATGGCGCGCCCAACTCGACCCGATGGAATACCAGGTCACCCGCCACGCCGCCACAGAACGCGCCTTCACCGGTAAATTCTGGGACCATCATGAGCACGGCATCTATACCTGCGTGTGCTGCAACACGCCACTTTTCGAGTCCGACGCGAAATTCGACTCCGGTTGCGGCTGGCCGAGCTACTTCAAGGCCCTCGATCCCGCGAATATCATAGAGAAAACCGACCGCACGCATGGTATGCTGCGCACCGAAATCATCTGTGCAGTATGTGACGCCCACCTGGGCCACGTGTTCCCCGATGGTCCGCCACCGACCGGTTTGCGCTATTGCGTCAATTCCGCCTCGCTGCGATTCGATCCAAAGTCCGAATAAAAATATGAAATTTCTCTTCGACCTGTTTCCACTGATCCTGTTCTTTGGCAGCTATAAATATGCCGGCAGCAACCAGGAAGCTGCACACGCCCTGCTGAATGGCCACTTGAGCGGCCTGGTTTCCGGCGGCGCAATCCCCGCCTCGCAGGCGCCGATTATTGTTGCCACCATTGTTGGCATCCTGGCCACCGCGGCCCAGGTGCTCTACCTGCTGGCCCGCCGCAAGAAAGTGGACGGCGCGCTGTGGGTGTCGCTGGTGGTGTTTGTTGTATTCGGCGGCATGACCATTTACTTCCATGACGATAACTTCATCAAGTGGAAGCCGACGATTATTTATTGGGCACTGGCGACCGCCATGCTGGTGGCTTACCGCTTCTTCGATAAAAACCTGATCCGGCTGGCGATGGAAAAGCAGGTCCAGCTGCCGGAACACGTCTGGATCCGCCTGCATTTCATGTGGATTACCTTCTGGTTGGTGCTGGGTTTTGTAAACCTGTTTGTCGCCTTCGTCCTGTTTAAAGCCGATAACGACGCCTGGGTCAATTTCAAAGCCTTTGGCGTCACCGGCCTGATGCTGGTGTTCTTTATCGCCCAGGCTTTCTACCTGTCCAAACATATTAAGGATGAAGCATGACCGACCCGCGCCTGGCCAAGATCCGCGAGCGCCTGGAAGCAGCGCTGGCCCCGCAGGAAATCCAGCTGGATGATGAATCCGCACTGCACGCCGGCCATGCCGGCGCTGCATCCGGCGGCGGCCATTACCGGCTGAAAATCGTCTCTAATAAATTCGAAGGTGTGAAACTCGTCATGCGCCATCGTCTGGTGTATGATTCCGTGCACGATATGATGCATAAAGAAATTCATGCATTAGCCATTACCGCATTGGCACCGTCTGAAGTATGATATGCGCGGAGTTTTTGGGAAGACCCTCAAAGAAAACCTCAAATCTTAGAATAGTAGAGACATCTCGGCGAACCGCCCCAAATTCTTCCGCAATTCAGTAAACTTTCCCGTAGGAATTAAACTAAATGACTTTCAAGCCAGCCCGCTTGCTGCTCGCACTTATCGCCGTTGCTGCCGCTCCAGCTTTCGCCCAGAACGCCGCTGTCGTTAATGGCAAAGCCATCCCGTCCGCTAAAGTTGACGCCCTGGTCAAGCAAGTCGTTGCCCAAGGCCAGCAGCAGGATTCCCCGCAACTGCGCGAGATGATCAAGAAGTCCCTGATCGGCCGCGAAGTAATGCTGCAGGAAGCCGAGAAACAAGGTTTCTCCAAGAATAAAGAAGTAACCGCCGCCCTGGAACAGGCTCGTCAGGACATCCTGCTGAACGCCCTGGCTGCTGACTACGTGAAGAAGAACCCGGTGGCTGACGCCGAAATCAAGGCTGAATACGACCGCGCTGTGGCCGCAGAAGGCGACAAGGAATTCCACGTGCGCCACATCCTGGTGGAAACCGAGAAGGAAGCGAACGACATCATCGCCAAGCTGAAAGGCGGCGCCAAGTTCGAAGACCTGGCCAAGACCTCCAAGGACACCGGCTCTGCTGCCAACGGTGGCGACCTGGACTGGGGCACTCCAGCCAACTTCCCTAAAGTCTTCGCTGACGCGTTCACCAGCCTGCAAAAAGGCCAGGTTACCGAGAAGCCAGTGCAAACCCCAAGCGGTTTCCACGTGATCAAGGTAGACGACACCCGTCCAGTCAAGCTGCCGACCCTGGAAGAAGTGAAGCCGCGTATCGCTGACTCGCTGCTGCGCGCCAAGCTGCAGGCTTACCAGGAATCCCTGGTGAAGAAAGCCAAAGTACAATAATCCGTCACGGACCTGAACCGGCGCCCACGTGGCGCCGGATTTATTTCAACTAAGGAACACCAATGAAATTCAAACCAGCCTCCCTGCTGTTGGCCCTGATTGCAGTTGCTGCCGCTCCTGCCTTCGCACAGAACATTGCTACCGTGAACGGCAAGGCCATCCCTGCCGCCCAGATGGAAGCTGCCGTGAAGCAAGCTGCCGCCCAAGGCCAGCCAGACTCGCCACAGCTGCGCGAAATGATCAAGAAATCGCTGATCGGCCGCGAAGTCCTGGTGCAGGAAGCCACCAAGCAAGGCGTAGCTGCCAACAAGGAAGTGAAAGAAGCCCTGGAGCAGGCTCGCCAGGACATCATCGTCCGCGCCCTGCTGGTTGACTACGTGAAGAAGAATCCGGTGAGCGACGCTGAAATCAAGGCCGCTTACGACCAGTTCAAAGCTGGCAAAGGCGACAAGGAGTACCACGCTCGCCACATCCTGGTGAAGACCGAAAAGGAAGCAACCGACATCATCGCCAAGCTGAAAGGCGGCGCCAAGTTTGAAGAGCTGGCCAAGGCCTCCCAGGACCCAGGTTCGGCTGCCAATGGCGGCGACCTGGATTGGGCAGCTCCAGGCAACTATGTGAAGCCTTTTTCCGATGCAATGGTGGCCCTGAAAGACGGCCAGATCACCGACAAGCCAGTGCAATCGCAATTCGGCTACCACGTGATCAAGCTCGAAGGCACCCGTGCCGCCAAAGTGCCAACCCTGGAGGAAATCAAGCCTCAAATCGCCGAGTCCCTGACTCAGCGCAATGTCGCTAAATACCGCGACCAGCTGGTTTCCAAAGCCAAAGTGCAGTAATTCCAGGTTTGCCCTGATCAAGCGCCCTGCGGGGCGCTTTTTTATTATGCCGACTAGCAAAGACATTATTGCCGCCCTCGCCCCGCTGGCCGACGCCAGCCGTGCACCGGCCATGCGCGCTTATATGCGCGACCAATTTGAGTTTCTGGGAATTGGCACGCCAGACCGGCGCGCTGCAGTGCGCCCAATTGCACGAGAATTGCGTGCCGCGCCGGCCGGCGAATTAATTGCACTGGCCGGAGAATTATGGGAATTGCCGCAGCGCGAATATCAATATGCCGCGCTCGATATTCTGGCGCTGAATTGGCGTACATTATCAGCCGCCGAATTGCCGCCATTAATGGCGCTGGTGCGCAATAAATCGTGGTGGGATAGCGTGGACGGACTGGCCGGCATTATTGGCGATATTCTGCGCGGCGATCACCACGGCATGGACGAGGCGCTGGCGCACGACGATTTCTGGGTGCGCCGGATCGCCCTGCTCCACCAGCTCGGCTGGCGCGAGCGTACCGATGAGGAGCGCCTGTTCCGCTACGCGCTGGCCCAGTCGCACGAACGCGAGTTCTTCATCCAGAAGGCGATTGGCTGGGCGTTGCGCGACTATGCGCGGCATGCGCCGGACGCGGTGCGTGGCTTCCTGGCGGGTCCGGGTGAATGTCTCGCGGCACTCAGCCGCAGAGAAGCAGCCAAGCACCTGTAAGCTGCGCTTTGGCGCGATCATGCCAAACCCTGGCGTGAACCACGTACAAAAAAACCGGGACGGACCCGGTTTTTTTGCGTCGGCGATTTAGCCGATGAACTTGCGGGCATTGCCCCACATGCGCGCCCAAGGCGAATCCTCGCCCCAGCCGTCCGGGTGCCACGAGTTCTGCACCGTGCGGGAAACACGCTCTGGGTGCGGCATCATCACCGTGAAGCGGCCATCGGCCGTAGTCACGGAAGTCAGGCCCTGAGGTGCGCCATTCGGGTTATATGGATAGGTTTCGGTGGCAGCGCCCTTATTATCGATAAAGCGCAGCGCACCAATAACCTCATTAATATTCCCGGTCTGGCTGAAATCGGCATAGCCCTCGCCATGTGCAATGGCGATTGCGGTTTGGGTGCCGGCCATGCCTTGCAGGAAAATCGAAGGCGAATCCATTACTTCCACCATCGAGAAACGTGCTTCGAATTTCTCGGATTTATTGGTGGTGAATTTAGGCCATGCATGCGCACCTGGAATCAGCGATTTCAGGTTCGACATCATCTGGCAGCCATTGCAAATACCGAGGCCGAAAGTATCGGTGCGGTGGAAGAATTTCTGGAATTGCTCCGCCATTTCCGGATTAAACAGGATGGATTTAGCCCAGCCTTCACCCGCGCCCAATACGTCGCCATAAGAGAAACCACCGACGGCGATAATGCCCTGGAAATCATCCAGGGAAACACGGCGGGAAATCAGGTCGCTCATATGCACGTCGACGGCGCTAAAGCCGGCGCGGTGCATGGCCCATGCGGTTTCGATATGCGAGTTGACGCCCTGCTCACGCAGGATGGCAACACGCGGACGCACGCCGGTGGCCAGGAATGGCGCTGCGACGTTCTCCGCCATGTCGAAGGTGATTTTCGGCTGCATGCCTGGATCGGTTTCGTCCAGCAGGCGGTCGTATTCGGCATCCGCCGTGGCAGGATTCTCGCGCACGCGGGAAATACGCCAGCTGGTTTCGCTCCACAGGCGGTGCAGTTCGGCACGCGGCTTGTTGTAGATGATCTTGGCGTCGCGGGTGAACTCGATCACGCCACGGTCGTTTGGCTTGCCGATGATATGGCTGCAAGCGCCAAGGTTGAAGGAACGCAGCACGTCCATAACGGCCGATTTCTCGTCGGCGCGCACCTGGATCACCGCACCGAGTTCCTCGTTGAACAGGGCGGACAGGGTCAGCTCGTTGCGGCGCTCGGCCACCTGGCCGGCCCAGTTCTTGGCATCGCCGTGGTCCATGGTTCCTTCCTCGCCCAGGGTCAGCATGTCCAGGTTGATGGACAGGCCGGAACGGCCGGCAAAGGCCATTTCCACCAGGGTCGCGTACAGGCCGCCGTCGGAACGGTCGTGGTAAGCCAGGATCTTGCCCTCCTTGTTCAGCTGCTGGATCGCATTGAAGAAGCCTTTCAGGTCTTCCGGCGAATCCACGTCCGGAGCGGCATTGCCCAGCTGGCCCATGACCTGGGCCAGGGCGGAGGCGCCCATACGGTTCTTGCCGCGGCCCAGATCGATGACGATCAGCGAAGTTTCACCCAGATCGGTGCGGATCTGCGGAGTCAGCGACTTGCGCACGTCATACACTGGCGAGAAGCCGGAAACGATCAGGGATACCGGCGAGATAACCGCCTTGTCGGCGCCTTCATCCTTCCAGGTGGTGCGCATGGACAGGGAATCCTTGCCGACCGGGATCGACAGGCCCAGGGCCGGGCACAGTTCCATTCCAACCGCCTTGACGGTGTCGAACAGGGCCGCATCCTGGCCTGGCTGGCCGCAGGCCGCCATCCAGTTGGCCGACAGCTTGATGTCGGAGATGTCGGCGATCGGCGCTGCGGCCAAGTTGGTGACGGTCTCGCCCACTGCCATACGGCCGGAGGCTGGCGCGTCGATCACGGCCAGCGGGGTACGCTCGCCCATGGCCATCGCTTCGCCCACATAGCCTTCGTAGCTCAGGGTGGTCACCGCGCAGTCGGCCACCGGCACCTGCCATGGGCCAACCATCTGGTCGCGCACGGACATGCCGCCCACGGTACGGTCGCCGATGGTGATCAGGAAGCTCTTGTCGGCCACGGTTGGCAGCAGCAGCACGCGCCTGGCGGCTTCTTCCAGTTCGATACCGGTCAGGTCGATTGCCGGCAGGTCGTTCTGCACATGGTGCACATCGCGGTGCATCTTAGGCGGCTTGCCGAGCAGGACTTCCATCGGCATATCGACCGGATTATTGCCCATTTCCTGGTCAATTACCTTCAACTGGCGCTCTTCGGTCGCCACGCCAACCACGGCGAACGGGCAGCGCTCGCGCTCGCACAGGGCCTGGAACACGGCCAGGTCGCTCGGGGCGATCGCCAGCACATAGCGTTCCTGCGATTCGTTGGACCAAATCTCTTTCGGCGCCATGCCGGACTCTTCCAGCGGCACCTTGCGTAGGTCGAAAATCGCACCGCGCTTGGCGTCGTTGGTGATTTCCGGGAAGGCGTTGGACAGGCCACCCGCGCCCACGTCGTGGATCGAGATGATCGGATTCTTGTCAGCCAGCTGCCAGCAGCCGTTGATGACTTCCTGGGCACGGCGTTCCATTTCCGGATTGCCGCGCTGGACGGAATCAAAGTCCAGGTCGGCGGTATTGGTGCCGGTCGCCATCGAAGACGCCGCCGAACCACCCATACCAATACGCATGCCAGGGCCGCCCAGCTGGATCAGCAGGCTACCAACCGGGATGTCGTTCTTGTGGGTGTGGGAGGCCGAAATATTGCCAATACCACCAGCAATCATGATCGGCTTATGGTAGCCCATCACGGCGTCTTTGCCGCCGGCGAACTGCTGGCCGATATTCTGCTCGTAGGTACGGAAGTAGCCAGCCAGTACCGGACGGCCGAACTCGTTCGAGAACGCGGCGCCGCCCAGCGGGCCTTCAATCATGATCTGCAGCGCCGAGGCGATGCGCTCTGGCTTGCCGTACACCTGGCTTTCGTCGCGCTTGCCTACCGGAGCCGTCACATCGGCGGCATTTTCCCAGGCCTGCACCGCGCCAGGGATCATCAGGTTGGAGACGGTGAAGCCGGTCAGGCCAGCCTTCGGCTTGGAACCGCGGCCAGTCGCGCCTTCGTCGCGGATCTCGCCGCCGGCGCCGGTGGAGGCGCCTGGGAACGGGGAAATCGCGGTCGGGTGGTTGTGGGTCTCCACCTTCATCAGGGTGTGCACCAGCTCGGTCGAAGGCGCGTATTCCTGGCCTTCGCGCGGGTAGAAACGGGTAACTTCGGCGCCTTCGATGATCGACGAGTTGTCCGAGTAAGCCACCACGGTGCCGCGCGGGTTCTTCTCGTGCGTGTTCTTGATCATCTTGAACAGCGACTTGTCCTGGGCAACGCCGTCAATGGTCCAGTCGGCGTTGAAGATCTTGTGGCGGCAGTGCTCCGAGTTCGCCTGTGCGAACATCATCAGTTCCACGTCGGTCGGGTTGCGCTTGGCGTTGGTGAACGCCTCCAGCAGGTAGTCGATCTCGTCGTCCGACATCGCCAGGCCCAGGTCGGTATTCGCCTTTTCCAGCGCCATACGGCCGGCGCCCATCACGTCAATGGATTCCAGCGGCTTGGCTTCCAGGCTGCTGAACAGGCCGGCGGCCTGGTCAGGGTGACGCAGGACCGACTCGGTCATGCGGTCGTGCAGCAGTGCTGCCACGGCCTGCACCTGCTCCGCATCCAGCTTCTTGGCCGCGCCCAGGCCGGTGCCCAGGATGCCGCCCTTCAGGTTGATGCGGTAAGCCACGCCACGTTCGACGCGGTGGATATGGGCCATGCCGCAGTTGTGCACGATATCGGTGGCTTTGGAAGCCCACGGCGAAATAGTGCCGAAGCGCGGGATAACCACGAACTCTTCCACCACTCCATCGGCCTGCTCCGGCAGGGCTGGCTCACCATAGGTCAGCAGGCCGTTCATGCGGTTCAGGTCGTCTTCGGACAGGGCCGAAGCGGAATCCACGAAGTGGATAAAGCGGGCTTGGACCGACGTAATGGCCGGCAAAACTGCTTGGAGTTGGTTGAGGAGGCGTTGGCTACGGAAGGAGGACAGGGCGTTGGAACCCGGCAGAATCAACATGGTTGGGGCGTGAAGAATGCAGCGTAGCTGCGGATTAAAGGAATACTGTGCACGAGCTGACTGGTCTTGCTGTATTTCGATTTGGCGGCATTATACCACTTTCACAGATTGGCTCGAAAGCAACATTTGTCGCCTAAGTGCCTGATTTTTGTCGCCCCTTGGAGTATTCTCCCTCCTATGACAGCTTCCTGCCCAAAAAATGCAAGAATATAGCGCCCTGTCGGTCCTCATCATCGATCCCAACCAGCATATGCGCACTGGTTTGCACAATATGCTGACGCAATTGGGCATCTCGCGCATCGAACATGGCGTCACCGCCGGCACGGCGATCCGCCATCTCGAAAAGAAGTCGTTCGACCTGATCCTGTGCGAATACGACCTCGGCTCCGAACAGGGGCAGGACGGCCAGCAGTTGCTGGAGGACTTGCGCCACCATAAGCTGATCTTCCCCTCCACCATTTTCATCATGCTGACCACCGAAGGCGTCTATAGCAAGGTGGTGAGCGCAGCGGAGCTGACGCCGACCGATTACATCCTCAAGCCGTTCACCGTGGACGTGCTGGCGCAACGCATCGCGCGCGCCGTGGACCGCCGCACTGCCCTGCTGCCGGTGCACCAGATGATGGAACAGGGCCGCCTGCGCGAAGCCATCCTGGCCAGTGAAGTGTCGGCCGCTGCGAATCCGCGCTACGCCACAGAATGCGCGCGCCTGCGTGCCGAAGCCCATATGGGGCTGGGCGAAATGGACCAGGCGGCAGCCATCTACCGCGAAATCCTGGAGGTCCGGCCGCTGGGCTGGGCGCAGCTGGGGCTGGCGCGCTGCCAGTTCCAGCAGGACCAGTTTGAGGAGGCCGTTGAAACGCTGCAGCGCCTGATCGATGAGAATCCGAAATTCATGGCTGCCTATGACCTGATGGCGCGTGCGCAGCAGGCGCTTGGCCAGCCCGCCGAAGCGCGTGCCGCGCTGGAAGCGGCGGTGTCCATCTCGCCGCATATGGTGCGTCGCCTGCGCCACCTGGGCCAGGTGGCGTTCGACGCCGGCGATATCGAAGCGGCCGAGAAAACCTTCAAGCAAGTGGTGGCCAAGTCGAAGTATTCCGAATTCCGCGATCCGGAAGATCACGTCAACCTGGTGCGCGCCCTGGTGCAAAAAGGCGATGCGGCCGGTGCTGCCAACGTGCTGCGCGATCTTGAACGCTCGGCGCGGCCCGGTGCGGCCACAGACGCCTGCAAGGCCTTTTCCGCCGCACTGGTGCAGGGTTTGAATGGGAAGGACGAAGCTGCGCAAAAAGAACTGGCCAACGCACTGGCCGCCGTCAGCGAGGCCAAGGGGCTATCCAGCGGCCTGAAATTGGGACTGGCACAAAGCTGCCTGCAACACGGGATGGATGCGCAGGGCATGGAATTGCTTGATGCGCTGGCCAGCGATCCTTCCAGCGGCGTGTCGGAGGCTGACGCAAATGCCGTCTACGAACGCGCAGGGCGCGCCGAACTGGCGCAAAACGAAGGCGACAGCGTTGAACGCTACCTGGACGGCCTGGTGCGCCAGGCTGCCGCGCGCAGCGGCCAGGGCGACCAGCGCGGCGCCATCCAGGTGCTGCAAGTCGCGGTCAAGCGGCGGCCAGAGAATGCCGGCCTGCTTTCCGCCCTCGCCTCCGCCATGCTGCGCCTGATGGTCGATAGCGGCTGGGAGGCGGCTTTGGGCGAGCAATGCGCCGCCCTGCTGATCCGCATGCGCAAGGCAGATCCGCAACATCCGATGCTGGCTGCGCTATCATCACAGTATGTGGCCCTGCGTGGTAAACAATAGAGAAGGTTCAATGCAATCGTATAGCGACCTGTCGGTGCTGATCATCGACCCCAACCCGGCGATGCGGGGCAACCTGCACAATATGCTGAACCAGGCCTCGGTCACGCGGATCGAGTACGCCGTCAGCTCGGGTACGGCTATCCGCCAGCTCGCCAACAAGCGCTTCGATGTGATCCTTTGCGAGTTTGACCTTGGCAGTGGCAATGAGGATAGCGGCCAGGATGGCCAGCAGTTGCTGGAAGATTTGCGCCACAATAAGCTGATCGACCGCTCCACCATCTTTATCATGTTGACCTCCGAGGCGGTCCAGAGCAAGGTGATGGGCGCGGCTGAACTGGTGCCGACCGACTACGTCCTGAAGCCATTCACCGTCGACGCCCTGATGCAGCGCATTGCCCGCGCCGTCGACCGCCGTGCGGTGTTCATGCATATCTACCAGCTCATCGCCCAGGGCCAGCAGCGCGAAGCAATCGCCGCCTGCCAGGAAGCGGAAGCGAGCAACCCGCGCTTCGCGACCGATTTCGCGCGCCTGCGCGCCGAGATGCACGTTGAACTGGGCGAGCTGGCGGAGGCTGAACTCGTGTACCAGACCGCACTGGCGGGCCGCCATCTGGGCTGGGCGCAGCTCGGTGTGGCGCGCTGCCAGTTCGGCCTTGAGCGTTATGACGAGGCGATGCAGACGCTAGAGCGGGCGCTGGAAATCAATCCCAACCTGATGGGTGCCTACGACCTGCTGGCGCGCACCTACGAGGCGATGGGCCAGGCGCCGCAGGCCAAGAAGATCCTGGAAGACGCGGTCGCGCTGTCGCCGCACCTGGTGCAGCGTTTGCGCCACCTGGGCGAAGTGGCTTATGAGACGGGCGATATCAGCGCCGCCGAGAAGGCCTTCCGCCAGGTTGTGACAAAGGCGCGTTATTCGGAGTTCCGCGATCCGGAGGACCATGTCAACCTGGTGCGCGCCCTGGTGCGCAAGGGAGACGTCAACCAGGCTTCCAACGTGATCCGCGATATGGAGCGCACCTTGCGCGCCAGCGCCAATACGGAAGTCTGCAAGCATATTTCGTCGGCGCTGCTGCTGGACGTGACCGGGCATGCAACCGAGGCGGCGTCCGAATTGTCGAACGCCGTTACGGCGGTGGGCATGGCACGCGGGCTCTCCAACCAGCTGCGCCTTGGGCTGGTGAACTCCTGCCTCAAACACCGGCTGGACAAGGATGCGGCGGATGTCGTCATGCATATGATGAACGACAACGACAAGCCGATTACGATGGAAGAAGCGGTCGGCGTATTCGAGAAGGCCGGCCGCCACGACCTGGCGCGCGGCGTCGGCGACAAGATCGACAACGTCATGCAGGAACTGGTCACCGAGGCGGAAGCCATGGCGCGCCAGGGCGACCATCGCGCCGCTGTGGCGACCCTGCACCAGGCCCTGCGCCGTACGCCGGGCAACCTGAAGGTGCTGTACGCGGCGGTTGGCGCCATCCTGCGCCAGCTGGACGAACTGGGTTGGGAGGCGCCGCTGGGCGAACAGGCCGGCACCCTGATCAACCGTATCCGCCGCCTCGATCCGGACAGCCCTGCGCTGGAAACCCTGCTGATCCAGTACGCAGGGACCCAGCGCAAGTACGGTATTTCGACGACGGCTTAATCGGCCGGGCCGTAGCCGCCGCCACCGGGCGTCTCCACCACGAATATATCGCCGGGCTGCATATCGGTTTTGCCGATGTGGCCCAGCTGCTCGATGCTGCCGTCGGCGCGCAGCACGGAATTGCGTCCCAGCGCACCGGGGGCGCCGCCGGCCATGCCAAACGGGGCGTGGATACGGTTGTTGGACAGGATGGCGGCCGTCATCTGCTCGAGGAAGCGCACTTTGCGCACGCCGCCATTGCCGCCGTGCCAGCGCCCTGCTCCGCCGGAACCACGGCGGATCTCGTAGCTTTCCAACCGCACCGGGAAACGGAACTCCAGGATTTCCGGATCGGTCAGGCGCGAGTTGGTCATGTTCGTCTGCACCACATCGGTCCCGTTGAAGCCATCCCCGGCACCGGAGCCGCCGCTGATGGTTTCGTAGTACTGGTACCTGGCGTTACCGAAAGTGAAGTTGTTCATCGTGCCCTGCGAAGCGCCCTGCACGCCCAGCGCGCCATATAGCGCATTGGTGATGCAGGTAGAAGTTTCCACGTTGCCCGACACCACCGAGGCTGGATAGTGCGGGTTCAGCATCGAGCCGGGCGGGATGATGACGTGCAGCGGTTTCAGGCAACCTGCGTTGAGTGGGATCTCATCGTTCACCAACGTGCGGAACACGTACAGGACCGCCGCCATGCACACGGCGGACGGCGCGTTGAAGTTGTTATCGAGCTGGCCGGAGGTGCCGGTGAAATCGATTTCCGCGCTGCGGTCGGCGGCGTTGACGCGCACGGCGACATGGATCACGGCGCCGTTATCGAGTTTCAATTCGTAGCTGCCATCGCGCAGGGCGCTGATCACGCGGCGCACTGCTTCCTCGGCGTTGTCCTGCACGTGACCCATGTAGGCGCGCACCACATCCAGACCGAAATGCGCGACCATCCGGCGCAGCTCCTCGACGCCCTTCTGGTTGGCGGCCACCTGGGCACGGAAGTCGGCCATATTCTGGTCCGGATTGCGCGCCGGATAGCGCGCGCTGGCAAGCAAGGCGCGTGCTTCCGCGTCCCGCAACTGGCTGCCGCTGGCGCCATCGACCAGCTTGAAGTTGTTGATCAGTACGCCCTCTTCTTCGATGCTGCGCGAGTCGGGCGGCATCGAGCCGGGCGTGCTGCCGCCAATGTCGGCGTGGTGGCCGCGCGAGCCGACGTAGAACAAAATTTCGCTGCCAGTTTCGTCGAACACCGGCGTGATGACGGTGACGTCAGGAAGATGGGTGCCGCCGTTGTACGGGTCGTTCAGCATGTAGACGTCGCCGGGATGCATCTTGCCGGCGTTCTCGCGCATGACAGTCTTGATGCTCTCGCCCATCGAGCCAAGGTGCACCGGCATATGCGGTGCGTTGGCGATCAGGTTGCCATCGGCGTCGAAAATCGCGCAGCTGAAGTCGAGGCGCTCCTTGATGTTGACCGAGTAGGCAGTATTCTGCAGGCGCAGGCCCATTTGCTCGGCAATCGACATGAACAGGTTGTTGAAGATCTCCAGCATCACCGGATCGGCAGTCGTGCCGATGGCGCGGCGCGCCGGCAGCGCTTCAACCCGGGTCAGCACCAGGTGGTCCTGCGGCGTGACTTCGGCTTGCCAGCCTGGCTCCACAATCGTGGTGGCATTCGCTTCGGCGATGATGGCAGGACCTTTGATGATGTCGCCAATTCGCGTGGTGTCGCGCTTGAACAGGCCGGTGTCGTGCCACTGGCCGGCACTGTACATGCGCACCATCTGGCTTGGCGCCAGCGGTGTGTGGCGCGGGGCCTGTTGCGGCGCCGCTTCGGCCGGTGCGTCCGATTTGCCGATGGCCTCGACGGAGACTGCCTCCACAACCAGCGCCTTGGCAGGCATCAGGAAGGAGAAGCGCTTGCGGTAGGCGGCCTCGAACTGGGCCTTCATGCTATCCAGCGTGTCGTACAGAACGATCAACGCAGAATCGGTGCCCTCGTAACGCAAGTGGGCGCGGCGCACGACGCTGATGCGCGCGTCAGCCACGCCTTGCGCGTGCAGGGCGGCCACGGCATCGGCGCCCAGAGCCTGCAGGCGGGTTTCCAGCGTCGGCAAGGCTTCGGGCGACAGGCGGATTTCAACCGCGCTTTCGCGCATCGCGGTCTGGTCGGCGAGGCCCATGCCGTAGGCCGACAACACGCCGGCCAGGGAATGGATGAATACCGTCTTCATGCCCAGCGCATCCGCCACCAGGCAAGCGTGCTGGCCGCCAGCGCCGCCAAAGCTGGTCAGCGCGTATTCCGTCACGTCGTGGCCGCGCTGCACCGAGATCTGCTTGATGGCATTGGCCATATTGCCGACGGCGATATCGATGAAGCCCTCGGCAACCTGTTCGGGAGTGGACTGGATTTCCGTTGCCATGGCGGCGAACTTCTCGCGCACGGTGGCGGCGTCCAGCGCTTGCGCGCCATCGCTGCCAAACAATTTAGGGAAGAAGTCAGGCTGGATCTTGCCCAGCATGACGTTGCAATCGGTGACGGCCAGTGGGCCGCCGCGGCGGTAGCTGGCCGGGCCAGGGTCGGCTCCGGCGCTGTCCGGGCCGACGCGGAAACGGCTGCCGTCGAAATGCAGGATCGAGCCGCCGCCGGCTGCAACGGTGTGGATGCTCATCATCGGCGCGCGCATGCGCACCCCGGCGACCTGGGTTTCAAACACGCGCTCGAATTCGCCCGAGAAGTGCGACACGTCGGTAGACGTGCCGCCCATGTCGAAGCCAATGATTTTTTCGAATCCCGCCGCGCGGCTGGCGCGCACCATGCCAACTATACCGCCGGCCGGGCCGCTCAGGATCGAATCCTTGCCCTGGAAGGTGCGGGCATCGGTCAGGCCGCCGTTCGATTGCATGAACTGGAGGTTCACGCCGGGCAGCTCGGATGCGACCTGGTCCACATAGCGGCGCAGGATGGGCGACAGGTAGGCGTCGACCACCGTCGTGTCGCCGCGCGCGACCAGTTTCATCATCGGGCTGACCTGGTGCGATACCGAGATCTGCGTGTAGCCGATCTCGCGCGCCAATTCGGCCAGCGCAGCCTCGTGCGCGGTAAAGCGGTAACCGTGCATCAGGACGATGGCGATTGAGCGCAGTCCCTGGTCGTAATGTGCTTGCAGGCCGGCGCGGGCAGCGGCAGCGTCCAGCGCCCGCACGATTTCGCCGTGGGCGCCCATACGTTCGTCGATTTCTACGACGTGCTGGTACAACAGCTCGGGCAGGACGATATGGCGGTCAAACAGGCGTGGGCGGTTCTGGTAGGCGATGCGCAGGGCATCGCGGAAGCCGCGCGTGATGGCGAGCACGGTTGGCTCGCCCTTGCGCTCCAGCAGTGCATTGGTGGCGACCGTGGTCCCCATCTTGACCGCTTCCACCTGCTCGACGGGGATTGCCGCGCCTGAGCCGACGCCGAGCAAATGGCGGATGCCGGCGATCGCGGCGTCACGGTATTGCTCGGGGCTTTCCGACAGCAGCTTATGCGTGGTCAGGCTGCCGTCGGGGCGGCGAGCCACGATATCGGTGAAAGTGCCGCCACGGTCGATCCAGAATTGCCAATCCATTGCCTGCCTCGCGCTAGTCGTGAAGCCGCTATTGTAGTGCTAGAATTGCCGGCATGACGCCCTTGTATACGGTTGCCGAGATTCGCGCGATCGAGCACGCTGCGGCCCAGCGTTTGCCCGAGGGCGCCCTCATGCAGCGCGCCGGCCAGGCGGGCGCCAACGAGGCGCTGGACCTGCTGCCGTTCACCATCAATAAGGCCCGCGTGCTGGTGCTGGCGGGGCCTGGCAACAACGGCGGCGATGCACTGGAAACCGCCGCGCACCTTGGCCACGCCGGAGCGCAGGTCACCATCCTCCATTTCCCGCCTGCGGGGACGCCAGCGCAGGAACGCGTAGCGGCCTTGCAGCGGGCGCGCAGCTCCCCTGCCCGCTTTGCGGACGGCACCACCACCACCATCGCCGGCGCCGACTGGACGCTGGTTGTCGACGGCCTGTTCGGCATCGGACTGGCGCGGCCAATCACCGGCGATATGGCGGCGCTGGTGGAGGCGGTCAATGGCCTGCGCTGCCCGATCGTGGCACTGGACGTGCCAAGTGGGCTGGATGCCGACACTGGCGCGATCATCGGTGACAGCGGCGCAGCTTCAGGCGTCGCGGTGCGCGCGACGCACACGGTCACCTTTATTGCCGACAAGCCCGGCCTGCACACCGCCGATGGCCGCGACCACGCCGGCATCGTCATTGTCAGCAACCTCGATATTGACCGCGACCTGTTCCCGGCAGCGCGGGCGCGCCTGAACGACGTCGCCCTGTTCGCGCACTGCGCACGCCGCCGCAGGCATAGTTCGCATAAAGGCAGCCATGGCAGCGTGGCGGTCGTAGGCGGAGCGCGCGGCATGGCCGGGGCGCCAATCCTGGCCGCGCGGACGGCTTTGAACAGCGGCGCCGGGCGTGTTTATGCCTGCTTTGTCGGCGACCCGCCCGCATTCGATGCGGCGCAGCCGGAGCTGATGTGCCGCAGCGCCCAGGAATACGACTTCAACAGCGCAGTCCTGGTGGTCGGTCCCGGCATGGGCGCTTCCGCCGCCAGCGCCGAGATGCTGGCCAGCGCGCTGCACAGCCAAAGCGCCGCAGTGCTCGACGCCGACGCGCTCAACCTCCTGGCGGCCGGCGAAAACCTGCGCATGCAGCTGACGCAACGCCAGGCGCCATGCATCCTGACGCCACACCCGCTGGAAGCGGCCCGTCTGCTGGGCATCAGCGCAGCGCAGGTCCAGGCCGACCGTCCCGCGGCCGCACGGGCGCTGGCGCTGCAACTGGCGGCGACAGTCGTCCTGAAAGGCTCAGGCACAGTGATCGCCGCGCGCGACGGCAATATCGTCATCAACAGCACGGGCAATCCCGCGCTCGCCACTGCCGGCACTGGCGACGTCCTGTCCGGCCTATGCGGCAGCCTGCTGGCCCAGGGATGGCCGGAATGGGAAGCCGCGCTGGCCGCCGTCTGGCTGCACGGCATGGCGGCCGACGTGCTGGTGACCGAAGGCGCCGGCCCGATCGGCGTCAGCGCAAGCGAACTGATTCCCGCCATCCGCACCGCCGTCAACCGCCTGGCGATGCATCACGGCAGTTAGCCCTCCGCGATACGGCCGGCGGCGATGGTGATAATGCGGCCGCAACGGGCTGCGATGTGGGAGTCGTGCGTGACCAGCACCAGGGTTGAACCGTGCTCGCGGTTCAACTCGAACATCAGCTGGATCACGGATTCGCCGGTGGCGGCATCCAGGCTGCCGGTCGGTTCATCGGCCAGCAGCAAGGGCGGCTGGGGCACAAAGGCGCGCGCCAATGCCACGCGCTGCTGCTCGCCGCCAGAGAGGAATTTCGGATAGTGTTTCAGGCGGCTCGACAAACCAACCCGGCCCAGCATGGCTTCGGCCTTCTCGCGCGCAGCGCTGTCGCCAGCCAGTTCGAGCGGCAGCATCACGTTTTCGACTGCGGTCAGGTGCGGCAGCAGCTGGAATGACTGGAACACAAAACCCAGTTTTTCTTTGCGCAGGGCTGCGCGGCCATCTTCGTCCAGCGCGAAGATATCCACGCCATCCAGTACCACCTTGCCTTCGGTCGGCGTATCCAGGCCGGCCAGCAGGCCGAGCAAAGTGGACTTGCCGGAACCCGAAGCGCCCACAATCGCAAGCGTTTCAGCCTTTTGCACTGTAAAATCCACCCCATGCAGGATGGTCAGTTCGCCGCTGGCGTCGGCTACCCGTTTGCCAAGGCCCGACACGGAAATTGCCGCTTGCGCCAGTTGGCTCGAGGATTGAGGAATATCACGCATGGTCATGTTTAAGAATTTATACCGTTACCTTGCGGTGCTGCTGTTTATGTTCAGCGCCGCCACGAACGCCTATTCTGCATCAAAAACCGTCCTTGTGGTGGGCGACAGCCTGTCGGCGGAATACGGCATCTCCCGCGGTACCGGGTGGGTAGCCCTGCTGGAGCAGCGCCTGAAGGAGCAAAAAGTCCCCGCCAACGTGATCAACGCCAGCGTCAGCGGCGAAACCACCAGCGGCGGACGCACCCGGTTGCCGGCCCTGCTGAGCAAACATAAACCGGATATCGTAGTTATCGAGCTGGGAGCCAACGATGGCTTGCGCGGACTGCCGGTGCCGGCGGCCGAAGCCAACCTGCGCGCCATGATCGACGCTTCGCAAAAGGCCGGCGCGCGCGTCCTGCTGGTTGGTAACCGCATGCCGCCGAACTATGGCCGCGACTACGCCGACAAATTCTTTTCCATGTTCGGCACCGTGAGCAGGGATGTGAAAGTGCCTCTGGCGCCCTTCATGCTCGATGGCGTCGCGCAGAAACCCGAATTATTCCAGCCAGACCGCCTGCATCCCGTGGCGGAGGCCCACCCCATCATCCTGGGCAATATCTGGCCCCATTTACAGCCTATCCTTAAAGCCAAATGAAGTATCCCGAAATCCTTTCCATCGAAGACGTCCTGGCCCGCCTGGACGATTTCGATACCATCATCGACGCGCGCAGCCCGTCCGAATATGCGCTCGACCACCTGCCGAACGCGATCAACTGCCCGGTGCTGGACGACGAACAGCGCATCACCGTGGGCACCATGTACAAACAGGTCGGCTCGTTTGAGGCCAAGAAGGTCGGCGCGGCCATGGTGTCGAAGAATATCGGTTACCACATCGAGACGCTGTGGCTCGACAAGCCGCGCAGCTGGAAGCCATTGGTCTATTGCTGGCGCGGCGGCAACCGCAGCGGCTCGATGGCGACCGTGCTGGCAAAGATCGGCTGGCCGGTCGTGCAGCTGGATGGCGGCTACAAGGCCTTCCGCGCCGCAATCAATGCGGACCTGGAGAAGACACCGGAGCTGGATTTCCGCGTCATCTGCGGCACCACCGGCAGCGGCAAGACCCGCCTGCTTGACACACTGGAGGCGATTGGCGCCCAGGTCCTGGACCTGGAGCAGCTGGCGGCGCATCGCGGCTCGGTGCTGGGAAATATTCCATGCCAGCCGCAGCCTTCGCAAAAGGCTTTTGAAACCTCGATCTGGGATCGCCTGCGGCGCTTCGATCCGAAGCTGCCGGTGTTCGTCGAGTCGGAAAGCCGCAAGGTGGGCAGCCTGCGCGTGCCGGGCGCCCTGATGGAGCGCATGCGCGCTTCGCCGTGCGTCGCCATGAACGTCTCGCGCGCCGATCGCGTCAAACTGCTGATCGAGGATTACCAGCATTTCGCCTGCAATGCCCCTGCCCTGAACGCGCAGCTCGAATTCCTGGTGCAGCTGCATGGCCGCGAGCGCATTGAAGGATGGCAGAATATGGCCACCGCCGGCGATATGCCGCAGCTGGTCGATGAACTGCTGGTCGACCATTACGACCCGGCTTACCTGAAGTCGATCCACCGCAACTTCGTGCAATACGATAAAGCGATTGAGGTGACGCTGCCGGATATAACGCCGGAATCGTTTATCGCTGCCGCGCGCAAACTGCACGGTGCATAAAAAAGGCCCCTTTCGGGGCCTTTGGCTTATTCAGCTTGCTGCTTGGTGATCGTCGAGATCGGGCGGATGATCTTGATCTTCGCCTTTTGCTTCAGGGCGTCCAGGTAGTTGCTGAACTCCTGCTGCGCTGCGATCTGGCTGATGCGCTGCGCTTCCTGCTCGCGGCGGCTGTTATCCACTTCGGCTGGCTGGCCAACCTTGTTGATGCGGTACAGGCCGTAACCTGCACCCGGCACTTCCACGCCAACGTAGGCCGGCAGCTTGGAGGCGTCAGCCTTCATGACGGCAGCGAAAGCGGCTGGGTTGAAGCCTTCAGCCTTGGCGCGGGACACGGTCTTGGCTTCACCAAAGCCGGTTGCGTCGCCGGTTTTCTTCACTTCGGCCAGCTTTTCCTCGCCAGCTTTCTTGGCTGCCTTCACCGCTTCTTCCATCGCTACGCGCTGCTTGATCGCACCTTCCACTTCAGCCAGCGGCTTTTTGGAGGCAGGCTTGAATTCAACGATGCGGCCAGCAACCAGGGTTTGCGGAGCCACTTCAACAGCTTCGGTATTGCGCTTGTTCTTCAGGGCGTCTTCCGCGAACAGGGCGGTCAGGAACTTGTCGTTGTTGAATGGTGCTGCACCCAGCATTGGGTTCGGCTTGCGGCCCAGGCCTTCGGCGGTTTCGATTTTCAGCTTCAGCTTGTCGGCAACCGGTTTCAGGCTCTCGTACTGCGAATAGACGGTATCGGTGAACTGTTCGGACATTTCGGAGAACAGCTTGCCGGCCTTCTGCTTCTTCAGTTCAGCGGCCACTTCGCCCTTCACTTCATCCAGCGGCTTGACGTGCGCTGGCTTCAGCTCGGTGACGGTGATGATGTGGAAGCCGAATTCGGACTCCACCAGGCCGCTGATTTCGCCCTGCTTCAGTTTCAGGATCGCGTCTTCAACCGGTTTCACGAAGGAACCCTTGACCAGCACGTCCAGGTCGCCGCCGTTTTCTGCGGAGCCCGGGTCTTCCGACTTGGCCTTGGCGATCTTGGCGAAATCGCCTGGGTTCTTGCGCACTTCAGCCAGCGTTGCTTCGGCCTTGGCCTTGTCCTTGATCAGGATGTGCGAGGAACGGCGCGATTCTTCGGTAGCGAAACGCTTCTCGTTGGACTTGTAGTAAGCCGCGACTTCTTCGTCGCTGACGTTCACTTGCGGCGCAACGGATTCGGCGTTCAGCACGACGTATTCGATCTTTGCCGACTCAGGAATTTCGAACAGCTTGGCGTTCTTGTCGTAGAAGGCCTTCACCATTTCGTCGGTGACCTTCACGTCGGCCAGGTATTTGGTCAGCGGGAATGCCAGCTCCTGCACTTCGCGCTCTTGCGAACCGAAATCGGAAATCGCCTTGGCGACGGTGCGCGGGGTGAAGCCGCTTTGCTCCACGCCGCCCAGGATCTGGTTCACGACCATGTCGTTACGCAGTTGGCTCTGGTGCATGTCGACGCTGAAGCCCTGGTTCGCCAGGATCTGGCGATACTGTTCGGCGTCGAACTTGCCGTCGGCCTTGACCAGGGTCGGGAAATCGGCCCACACAGCGCGCTGTACGGCTTCATTGCTGACGGTCATATGCGCCTTGCGGATTTCAGCGCTCAGTGCGCGCTGGGCCAGCAGCTGGTCCAGTACGTTCTGCTTGAATTCAGGGGTGTCGAACATTTTCTGGTCGAACTGCGCGCCCATCTGGCGGCGCATGTTGTCCAGCTGGTTGCGCTGGGCGTTCTCCCATTCTTGCTGCGTCAGGGGATAGCCGGCCACTTTGGCGATCGTGTTCGGGTCTTCACCGAACAGCGTAACACCGCTGACACCTACCAGCACAAACGACGGCACAATCAGGAGCGCCAGGATAATCTGCATCAGCTTTTGATGCGTACGTACGAAATCAAACATGTCAGCTATTGTTTTCCTAGAGTGGAGGCTTTAAAACTGCTCGCGCGATTTTACAGGTCAGTTGCTCCAATAGCAAATGAAAAAGCCCCACAGTCTTGAGGACTTGTGGGGCTTTTTCGGAATTCTGGCGGAGCGGACGGGGCTCGAACCCGCGACCCCCGGCGTGACAGGCCGGTATTCTAACCAACTGAACTACCGCTCCAGGTAGTGATTGTCATGTGTTTGCTGGCGGAGCGGACGGGGCTCGAACCCGCGACCCCCGGCGTGACAGGCCGGTATTCTAACCAACTGAACTACCGCTCCAGCATTCACAACACAGGTACTACGATTTGTTTAAGTGGTGGGCGTTGAGAGGGTCGAACTCCCGACCTAATCCTTGTAAGGGATCCGCTCTACCAACTGAGCTAAACGCCCGCTTAAACTGCTTGGTAAGCATTACTGCTTACCGAAGGCCATTATTGTACAGCGTCTTTCAGCGCTTTACCAGCTTTAAATTTAGGAACTTTAGCTGCGTCGATCTTGATCTCTTCTTTGGTGCGCGGGTTGCGGCCGGTACGGGCAGCGCGCTCGCTCACGGTGAAGGTGCCAAAGCCGACCAGGGTGACGCTGTCGTTCTTGGCCAGGGTGGTGGTTACGCCGTCGATCATCGCGTCCAGGGCGCGTGCAGCAGCAGCCTTGGAGATGTCAGCGGAAGTCGCGATGTGGTCGATCAGTTCGGTCTTGTTCATTGCAGTCCCCGTCACAAAGGTTTATATCGTTTATACCGTTTTCTATGCTGCGTTTTCGTTTGCATAAAAATCTCAGGGCCGTATTAAACAGGGCGGGATTGCTTTGTGTCAAGGGTAAAAACGAAACGGGCGCCATTTCTGGCGCCCGTTTCGGGGTATGACTTCTTAATGTTTGACGACTTCAGAGCCGTCGGCGGTCGCCGCAACCGCTGGAACTTCCACCGGCGCGGCCGTTTCAACGATCGGTTCAGGCTGGCGTTCCAGTGCCACTTCCAGCACTTTATCGATCCAGCGCACCGGCACGATTTCCAGCTTGTTTTTCACATTGTCCGGAATTTCAGCCAGGTCCTTCACGTTCTGCTCAGGAATCAGCACGGTCTTGATGCCGCCGCGATGCGCCGCCAGCAGCTTCTCTTTCAGGCCGCCGATCGGCAGTACTTCGCCGCGCAGGGTGATCTCGCCGGTCATCGCCACGTCCGCACGGACTGGAATGCCGGTGAAGGTCGACACCATCGCCGTGGTCATCGCGATACCAGCCGATGGGCCATCCTTCGGCGTTGCGCCTTCCGGCACGTGGATGTGGATGTCCTGCTTCTCGAACACTTCGTTCTTGATGCCCAGGCGCGCCGCACGGCTGCGCACCACGGTGCGGGCAGCTTCGATCGACTCTTTCATCACATCGCCCAGCGTACCGGTGCGGATCACATTGCCCTTGCCCGGCATGCCGACCGACTCGATGGTCAGCAGATCGCCGCCCACTTCGGTCCACGCCAGGCCGACCACCTGGCCAACCTGGTTGGTTTTCTCGGCCACGCCGAAGTCGTAGCGGCGCACGCCCAGGAACTTGTCCAGGTTTTTCGGCGTCACTGCGACCTTCATGTCGGACTTCTTCAGCAGCAGCATCTTCACGACCTTGCGGCAGATCTTGGAGATTTCACGCTCCAGCGAACGCACGCCCGCTTCACGGGTGTAATAGCGGATGATGTCGCGCACAGCCGCTTCGCTGACCGAGATCTCGCCTTCTTTCAGGCCATTGTTCTTGACCTGTTTCGGCAGCAGGTAGCGCAGCGAGATGTTGGTCTTCTCGTCTTCCGTGTAGCCGGACAGGCGGATCACTTCCATACGGTCCAGCAGTGCCGGCGGGATGTTGTACGAATTCGACGTCGCCACGAACATCACATCGGACAGGTCGAAGTCGACTTCGATGTAGTGGTCCGAGAAGGTGTGGTTCTGTTCAGGATCCAGCACCTCCAGCAGGGCCGACGAAGGATCGCCGCGGAAGTCCGCGCCCATCTTGTCGATCTCGTCCAGCAGGAACAGCGGGTTGCGCACGCCGACTTTCGACAGCGATTGCAGCACCTTGCCCGGCATAGAGCCGATGTAGGTGCGGCGGTGGCCGCGGATCTCGGCTTCGTCGCGCACGCCGCCCAGCGCCATACGCACGTATTTGCGGTTGGTGGCCTTGGCGATCGACTGGCCGAGCGAGGTCTTACCCACGCCTGGAGGACCCACGAAGCACAGGATCGGCGCCTTCAGCTTGTCTACGCGCTGCTGGACTGCCAGATACTCGACGATGCGTTCCTTGATTTTTTCCAGGCCGTAGTGGTCGTGGTCCAGCACTTTCTCGGCGTTGGCCAGGTCGTTGTTGACCTTCGACTTTTTCTTCCATGGCAGCGACACCAGGGTGTCGATATAGTTGCGCACCACGGTCGCTTCGGCCGACATCGGCGACATCAGCTTCAGTTTCTTCAGCTCGGCCTGCGCTTTTTCGAGCGCTTCCTTCGGCATCTTGGCGGCGGCGACTTTCTTTTCGAGTTCGTCGATATCGGCGCCCTCTTCGCCCTCGCCCAGTTCCTTCTGGATGGCTTTGACTTGCTCGTTCAGGTAGTACTCGCGCTGCGACTTCTCCATCTGGCGCTTGACGCGGCCACGGATGCGCTTTTCCACCTGCAGGATATCGAGTTCGCCTTCCAGCTGGCCGAGCAGGTGCTCAAGGCGTTTGGAGACTTCGATGATTTCCAGGATCACCTGCTTTTGCTCAAGTTTGAGCGGCAGGTGGGCCGCCACGGTGTCGGCCAGACGGCCGGCATCGTCGATACCCGACAGCGAAGCCAGGATCTCAGGCGGGATCTTCTTGTTCAGTTTGACGTACTGGTCGAACTGCTGCACGATGGCGCGGCGCATCGCTTCGATTTCGGACTCGTCGCCCTGTTCGGATTCCAGCGGCACCAGGTCGGCCACAAAATGGGTTGGGCTATCGGTGATCTTCTTGATGCGGGCACGCTGTGCGCCCTCAACCAACACCTTCACGGTGCCGTCCGGCAGCTTCAACATCTGCAAGATGTTCGCTACGCAGCCGATTTCATAGATATCCGATGGCGAAGGTTCGTCCTTGGCGGCCGCCTTCTGTGCGGCGAGCATGATGCTCTTGCCCTGCTCCATGGCAGCTTCGAGCGCCTTGATGGACTTTGGTCGGCCAACGAACAACGGAATTACCATGTGCGGGAACACTACAACATCACGCAGTGGCAACAGAGGCAGTTGAGTTTGCTCAGTTAATTTGGTAGTTGTCATGGCGTACCTTATTTAAAAACCTGGTCCTTAAGTGGGCCCCAGCGGCCGAATCACAAGACCAGTACTGCAATTATATTTGCTTTGAGAAAATGCAGTGGCACTCTAATAAAAAGGTCGAATTCGGAACAAAAAAAGCCACGCGCGACCGCAATCGCGAGTGGCTTTTCGACTGAAGCCGGCGTTCTATTATTGAGATTGATTGTAACGCCTTGCCTCAGGGATTCAAAACCCTATTTAATTCTCCCCTGCTGCTTTAGGGGATTCCTGGTAAATCAGGAGGGGTTTTGCGCCACTGGTGATCGTATTTTCATCAATTACGACTTTGGTGACGTTCTGCTGGTTAGGCAGGTCGAACATAATATCCAGCAACGCGTGTTCCAAAATGGAACGCAGGCCACGGGCGCCGGTTTTACGGGCCAATGCCTTGCGCGCAATCGCGTGCAGTGCAGCAGGACGGATTTCCAGTTCGGCGCCTTCCATTTCCAGCAGCTTCGAATACTGCTTGACCAACGCATTTTTCGGCTCGACCAGGATTTCGATCAGGGCTTCCTCGGTCAGCTCAGCCAGGGTTGCTACCACCGGCAGACGGCCCACCAGTTCAGGGATCAGGCCGAACTTGATCAGGTCCTCCGGCTCAGCGTCCATCATCAGGTCGCTGTTCGAGCGCTGCTCTTTGCTCTTCACTTCCGCCGAGAAGCCGATGCCGGACTTTTCGGAACGGTTCGAAATGATCTTGGCCAGGCCGTCGAACGCGCCACCGCAAATGAACATGATGTTGGTGGTGTCGATCTGCACGAAGTCCTGGTTAGGATGCTTGCGGCCGCCCTGTGGCGGCACCGAAGCCATGGTACCTTCGATTAGTTTCAGCAGGGCCTGCTGCACACCCTCGCCCGACACGTCGCGGGTGATGGATGGGTTGTCGGACTTGCGGGAAATTTTGTCGATCTCGTCGATGTAGACGATGCCGCGCTGTGCCTTCTCAACATCATAGTTGCAGCTCTGCAACAGTTTCTGGATGATATTCTCAACGTCCTCACCCACGTAGCCGGCTTCGGTCAGGGTGGTCGCGTCGGCGATCACGAACGGCACGTTCAGCATGCGCGCCAGGGTCTGGGCCAGCAGGGTCTTGCCGGAGCCGGTTGGGCCCACCAGCAGGATGTTGGACTTGGCCAGCTCGACGTCGTCCTTTTTGCCCAGGTGCTTCAGGCGCTTGTAATGGTTGTACACCGCCACGGACAGGATGCGCTTGGCAGTCGCCTGGCCGATCACGTATTGGTTCAGCAGGTCGGTGATTTCCTGCGGGGTTGGCAGGTCCGACTTCGCCCCCGTGACAGATTCGATGCTGGAAGTTTCATCGCGGATGATGTCATTGCACAGATCAATGCATTCGTCGCAGATGAAAACCGACGGGCCGGCGATGAGCTTCTTCACCTCGTGCTGGCTTTTGCCGCAGAACGAGCAGTACAAGAGCTTTTCGCCGCTGGAAGATTTTTTCTCTGACATGGGACTATTCTATAAAGGTTGCAGTGCACGCAAGCAAGAAATCCTGCGCACAACCACATGCTACCCGAAATAAATGCAAAACGCCCGAACGTTGTAGCGTCCGGGCGTCGTATTGCTTGGACGCTTATGCGCGGCTGGTCAAGACTTTGTCGATCAGGCCATATTCCGCTGCTTCGTCCGAGGACAGGAAGCGGTCGCGGTCGGTATCTTTGGCGATCTGCTCGATGGTCTGGCCGGTGCGCTCTGCCAGGATGCTGTTCAGGCGGTGGCGCAGGTAGAGGATCTCTTTGGCCTGGATCTCGATGTCCGATGCCTGGCCTTGCGAACCACCGGACGGCTGGTGGATCATGATGCGGCTGTTCGGCAGCGAGAAACGCTTGCCCTTGGCGCCTGCGGCCAGCAAGAACGCGCCCATGGAGGCGGCCATGCCGGTGCACAGGGTCGACACATCAGGCTTGATGAACTGCATGGTGTCGAAGATCGCCAGGCCGGCGGAAACGGAACCGCCTGGAGAATTGATGTACAGCGAGATGTCCTTGTCCGGATTTTCGCTTTCCAGGAACAACAGCTGGGCGACGATCAGGTTGGCCATCTGGTCATTGACCGGACCGACCATGAAGATCACGCGTTCCTTCAGCAGGCGCGAGTAGATATCGTACGAGCGCTCACCGCGGCCGCTTTGTTCGATCACCATCGGCACCAGGCCGAGCATTTCCGTATCGAGTGCGGGATTACGATTCATTCCAATTCCTTGTGAAAACAACGCCGGCTCAGAGGCCGGCGTTGAATGATATCAAGCTATTAAGCTTGTACGCTTCCCATGAGTTCGTCGAAAGGAATTTCTTTCGAGACGTTCTTGCACAGGCCCAGGACGTAAGTAACGACGTTTTCTTCCAAAACAAGTGCTTCGACTTCAGCCAGGCGGCGGCGATCGGAGTAGTAGTACTTCAGCACTTCGCGTGGGTCTTCGTAGCTTTGTGCGAAATCTTCGATCTGCGCTTTTACCTGCTCTGGGGTGGCTTGCAGGTTCTGCTCGCTCACCAGGGCGGACAGGATCAGGCCCAGGCGTACGCGACGCTCAGCCTTGTCCTTGAACAGCTCTGGAGGGAATGGTACACCATCAACCTTCATGCCGCGCTGGGCCATGTCTTGACGGGTCATTTCAGCCAGGCGCTCGGTGTCTTGTGCGATCAGCGACTGTGGAACTTCCAGTTCGGCGGTCTTGACCAGGGTTTCCATCACGGCTTCCTTGTTGCGCGCCTTGACGCGGCCAGCAACTTCGCGCTCCAGGTTGACC
The DNA here is from genome assembly GCF_038440195.1 of Pseudoduganella sp. OTU4001. Taxonomy (NCBI): domain Bacteria; kingdom Pseudomonadati; phylum Pseudomonadota; class Betaproteobacteria; order Burkholderiales; family Oxalobacteraceae; genus Pseudoduganella; species Pseudoduganella sp. OTU4001. The sequence continues at coordinate 31,661 of NZ_JASATG010000020.1, forward strand.
TTGATGTCTTCGCGCATTTTGGCCAGGTCGCCGTCTGCCACGCCCAGGGACTTGGCGAACTCAGCGTCAACTTCCGGCAGGTGGGCCCATTCCAGTTTTTGCAGGGTGATGGTGAACGATGCGGTCTTACCGGCTACGTCCTTGCCGTGGTAATCCTCTGGGAATGCCAGTGGGAAGGTCTTGGACTCGCCCACTTTCAGGCCGACGGTAGCGGCTTCGAATTCTGGCAGCATGCGGCCTTCGCCCAGAACGAATGGGTAGCCTTCAGCTTTACCGCCCGGGAACTCAACGCCGTCGATGGAGCCGACGAAGTCTACGGTCACGCGGTCGCCGTTAGCAGCGATAGCTTCACCGCCGTCGCCGTGTTCGCCCTTCTCGCCCTTCACGTGGAAGTGCACGCGCTGCTTGCGCAGGATGTCGATGGTCTTGTCGATTTCTACGTCGGTCACGTTGGACTTGACGGTTTCGATCTCAACCTTGGTCAGGTCGCCAACCACGACTTCCGGGTACACTTCGAAGGTTGCGTCAAAGGACAGTTCGCCTTCAGCGGAGTCTTGCTTTGGCTCGATCTTTGGGAAACCTGCAACGCGCAGCTGGTTTTCGTTGGCAGCGTTGTTGAAGGCTTGGCCGACCTTGTCGTTCAGCACTTCGGTTTCGATCTGGTAGCCGTACTGCGCGGCAACCATCTTCATTGGCACTTTGCCTGGGCGGAAGCCAGGAGCACGTGCGGAGCGAGCCTGCACTTTCAGGCGCTTTTCCACCTCGGAACGTACGTCCGACAGTGGGAAGGAAATCGTCATGCGGCGTTCGAGTTTGCCCAGGGTTTCAACTGCAGTGGCCATTGTAAAAATCGTCCAATAAAAATAAGTGTACTTATGGTGCGAGGAGGGGGACTCGAACCCCCACACCATTGCTGGCGTCAGGACCTAAACCTGGTGCGTCTACCAATTTCGCCATCCTCGCGGCATATTTGCACAAAAGCAAAGGGCGACCTTAGGTGAAAACGGGGTCGCCCGGGGCTTTCAACTTCAACCCGGCATTCTATACGGTGTTTCTACCGTGCGGAAGTGGTTTTTTGCGTTATGCGCAACATTTGGGCATTACCGGGGTTTCGGCACGCGGAACCAGGCGGCGTAGAGGGCCGGCAGGAACAGCAGCGTGAGCGCCGTCGCCAAAATGAGCCCGCCCATGATCGCCACCGCCATCGGCCCCCAGAAGACGGAACGCGACAACGGAATCATCGCCAGCGCCGCCGCGGCAGCAGTCAGGATGATCGGGCGGCAGCGGCGCACCGCCGACTCCACAATCGCATCCCAGGCTGGCACGCCCGCCTTGATATCCTGCTCAATCTGATCCACCAGGATCACCGAATTCCGGATAATCATCCCAAACAGCGCAATAATCCCCAGGTTCGCCACAAAGCCCAGCGGCCGGCCCATGATCAGCAGCGCCATCGCCGCACCGGCCACGCCCAGCGGCCCGGTCAGGAACACCAGCAGCGAACGCGAGAAGCTATGCAGCTGCAGCATCAGCAAAGTGAAGATGATGAACACCGCCAGCGGCAGGTTGGCGGCAATCGACTCTTCCGCCGCACTGCTGTCGGAGGCCGCTCCCTTCACCTTGATCTCATAGCCCGGCGGCAGCTTGGCGCGCAGCTCATCCAGCTTTGGATTGATCTGGCTGGAGACCGTTGGCCCCTGCACGCCTTCGATCACGTCCGACTGCACGGTGATCGCCCATTCGCGGCCTTCGCGCCACACCACACCCGGCTCCCACACAAAGTGCACGCGCGCCAGTTGCGAAATCGGCACCGAGCGCCCGCTGTTGGTTGGAATATAAGTATCGTTCAGCACAGCGATCGTGCGGCGCTCATCCAGCGGCTGGCGCACCTGGATATCGATCAGGCGGATGCCCTCGCGGAACTGGCCAATCGGGGTGCCGGACAGGATGGTGTTCGCCGCACGCATCACGGTTTGCGAAGTAACGCCCAGGGCGCGCATCTTGTCCTGGTCCAGGTCCAGCCGCAGCACCTTGATCGACTCATTCCAGTTGTCGTTCACGCCCACCGTATTGGAATTTGCGCGCATGACATCCTTCACCTGGTCGGCAATCGCACGCACGCGGTCCACCTCGGTACCGGTCACGCGGAACTGCACCGCGTACGGCACCGGCGGCCCGTTCGGCAGCAATTGCACACGGCCGCGCACTTCCGGGAAGTCGGTCTTGAAGATGTCGGTAATCTTCTTGCGCAGCTCTTCCCTCGCCTTCAGGTCTTTCGCCAGCACCACCGCCTGCGACACGTTCGTCTGCGGGAAGATCTGGTTCAGCGGCAAATAGAAGCGCGGGCTGCCGGTGCCGACATAGGTCGTCACACTGGCCACCCCAGGTTCCTTGCGGATGAAGTCCTCGAACTTCTTGGCCTGGCGCTCGGTTTGCGCGAAGGCGGTACCTTCCGGCGACCACATTTCCACCATCAGTTCCGGACGGCTGGAATCCGGGAAGAACTGCTTCTCGATGAACTTGAAGCCGTACACGCCCAGGAAGAACACCACCAGCGTCGCCGCAATCGTGGTCTTGCGGTATTCAACGCACCAGTTCACGACCGCGCGGAATTTCCGGTAGCCCGGCGTATCGAACAACTCGTGGTGGCCGTCGCCTTCCGCATGCGGCTTCACCTTCAGTAGCACGAAGCCGATGTAAGGCGTGAATACCACCGCCACAATCCACGACGTCACCAGTGCAATCGCGTTCACCGAGAACAGCGAGAAGGTGTACTCGCCCGCCGCCGATGCAGCCAGGCCGATCGGCAGGAAGCCGGCAACCGTGATCAGGGTGCCGGTCAGCATCGGCATCGCAGTGGAGGTGTAGGCGTAGGTGGCCGCTTCCAGGCGCGAATGGCCCTCCTCCATCTTGCGCACCATCATTTCGACGGCGATGATGGCGTCGTCCACCAGCAGGCCGAGCGCGATGATCAGGGCGCCAAGAGAAATCTTGTGCAGGTCGATGTCCAGGATGCGCATGAACAGGAAGGTCACCGCCAGCACCAGTGGGATGGTCAGCGCCACCACCAGGCCCGGACGCGCATCAAGGCGCAGCTTCGGCTTCGAATGCAGGCCGAGCGAAACGAAACTCACCGCCAGCACGATCAGCACCGCTTCCACCAGGGTGCGCAGGAACTCTCCCACCGACGCGGTTACCGCGGCCGGCTGGTTCGATACGCGCTCCAGCTCAATGCCGACCGGCAGCTTGGACTTCATCGCATCGACAGTCTTCTCCAGGTCCTTGCCCATCTGGATGATGTTGCCGCCCTTCTCCATCGACACACCCAGGCCGATCACTTCCTTGCCGTTGAAGCGCATCTTGTCGCGCGGCGGATCCTGGTATTCGCGCTTGATGGTCGCGAAATCGCCCAGACGGAAGGCGGTGCTATTGGCGCGCAGTTCCAGCTCTTCCAGATCCTTCACGGTGCGCAGCGCGCCCGACACCCGCACTTGCAGGTTATCGGTCGGCGTCACCACCACACCGGTCGCTTCCACCACGTTCTGGGTCGCGATCTGGTTGGCGATCTGCTCGACGGTCAAGCCCAGCTGCGCGAACTTCTTGTGCGAGAACTCGATATTGATCTTCTCGTCCTGCACGCCGAACAGCTCGACTTTCGAGACCTTTTTCACGCCGAGCAGCTGCTGGCGCACCAGGTCCGCATAGTCTTTCAGCTCCGCATAGGTAAAGCCGTCGCCTGAGAGTGCGAAAATCGAACCATAGGTGTCGCCGTATTCGTCATTGAACACTGGCCCCTGCACACCGGCTGGCAGCGTGGCGCGGATATCGCCGATCTTTTTGCGCACCTGGTACCAGGCCTGCGTCACCTCCTTGGGTGGCGTCGATTCGCGCACGGTGACCAGAATCAGGGTCTGCCCAGGCTTTGAGTAGCTGGTGATCTCGTGCACATACGGGGTTTCCTGCAGCTTCTTTTCCAGCTTGTCGGTGACCTGCTCCGCCATTTGCAGCGCCGTGGCACCCGGCCAGAAGGCCTGCACCACCATGGCGCGGAAAGTGAACGGCGGATCTTCGTCCTGCCCCAGGTTTTTATACGCCAGCAGGCCGCCAATCAGCAGCACCGCAATCAGGTAGCGCGTGAGCGGGATATGTTCAAGCGCCCAGCGCGACAGGTTGAAGCCCTTCATTTGGCGGCTCCGAGGATGGTCACTTTCTGGCCTGGCTTCAGCAGGTTCACGCCGGCGGTCACCACGGTCTGGCCAGGCTTGACGCCGCTGCCCAGCACCAGATCATTACCCGACACACCGCTCACAGTGACCGGCACCAGGCGCACCGTACCATTCTCAACCACCCAGACCGAGGTGGCGGCCTTCTCGTGGAACAGCGCCGTCAGCGGCACTTTGATCTGCGGCTGCGGCGTGCGCGAGGCGAAAGCCACCAGCGCCGTCATGCCCAGCTTGGCCTCGGCCAGGCTGGCCGGGATCGACACGCGGAAAGCGTAGGTACGGGTGAACGGGTCCGCCACTGGCGACACCTCGCGGATCTTGCCCAGCACAGACTTGTCAGGGCTCGACCACAGACGCACATGCACGTCCGTGATGGCGCGCAGCGTGTCGACCTTATCTTCCGGCACGCCGAACACGATTTCCTTCTCGTCGGTCTTGGCAACGCGCACCACCGGCGTGCCGGGAGCGACCACTTGGCCTACTTCCGCATCCACCGCGGTCACCACGCCATCGATATCCGATTCCAGGCTGGCATAACCGGCCTGGTTCGTCATGCCGCGATACGCTGCCTGGGCCGAATCGACCTGCGCCTGGGCCGACTTGGCGGCCGACAGCTTGGCGTCCAGGATGGCCTGGCTGACGAAGTTCTTCTCCCGCAGTTCCTGGTAGCGCTTTAATTCAGCGTTGGCCAGGTCGCGCGTGGTTTCCGCCGCGCGCAGGGCTGCCATGGATTGCGCTTGCGACAGCTTCAAATCTTGCGGGTCGAGTTCCATCAGCACCTGGCCGCGCTTCACCACGCTGCCGACATCGACCTTGCGCGCCACGATCTTGCCGCCGACACGGAATCCCAGGCGCGACTCGACGCGCGCACGGACTTCGCCGGAGAACTCGGCATTCACGTCAATATCGCTCGCCTGCAGCACCATGGCACGCACCGGGCGGATATCTTCGGTCTTGGGGGCCTCTTTCGAGCAAGCGGCAAGCAGCAAGGCGCAGGCCGCAACCAGGGGTAGTTTTTTTGCTACGAACACGATGGAATTCCTTTTTAGTGGCTCTGGCAATTGCCGGGGGTGCATATTTGCCATTATTATTTCCAGTCTGGAACTAAATGACTTTCCGTTTAGTAAAAAATTATAGCCGGGTCAACCAGTCTTGCAAATGACTTTCGCGTCATTAATTTAGAACAGCACCTCTATGTCCGTTGACCACTACGAGAATTTCCCTGTCGCTTCCATCCTCATGCCGCGCCGTTTGCGCCCGGCGGTGGAGGCGATCTATGCCTTCGCCCGCAGCGCCGACGATATCGCCGATGAGGGGGAAGCCACGCCGGAACAGCGCCTGGCCGCGCTGACCGCCTATGAGGAGGCGCTTGGCCGTATCGAACGCGCCGAAGGCGGCCACGAACCGATGTTCGAGCGCCTGGCGGCCGCCATTGAACGCCACCAGCTGCCATTGCGTCCCTTCTACGACCTGCTGTCCGCCTTCAAACAGGACGTGCAAGTGACCCGCTACGCCAATTACGACAGCCTGCTCGATTACTGCGCCCGTTCGGCCAATCCGGTCGGGCTGCTGATGCTGCACCTGTATGGCGCGGCGGATGAGGAAAATGTCCGTGACTCCGACGCCATCTGCTCCGCCCTGCAGATCATCAACTTCCTGCAGGACGTGGCCATCGACGAGCACAAAGAGCGCATCTACCTGCCGATGGAGGACCTGACGCGCTACGCCCTGTCCCCGGCCCACCTGTCCCGCCCCGACAACAAGGCCAAATGGCGCGCCATGATGAAATTCCAGGTCGAACGCGCCCGTGCCCTGATGCTGCAAGGCGCGCCGCTGGCCTGCCGCCTGAAGGGCCGCATCGGACTGGAGTTGCGCATGGTGGTGCAAGGCGGCCTGCGTATTTTGGAGGCAATCGAGGAAGTCGATTACGACGTTTTCCTGCGCCGCCCAAAGCTTGAAAAGCGTGATTGGTTCAAGGTTTTCTGGCGCGCGCTTCGGATGAAGCCCCATTCGCTATAAAATAGCGCCTTTGTCAGCATTACCCACGCCATAAGAACATGTCCCCCGACGAATACTGCCAGCAGAAGGCCGCCGCCAGCGGTTCCAGTTTCTACTACAGCTTCCTGTTCCTGCCGCCGGAACGCCGCCGTGCGATCACCGCGCTGTACGCCTTCTGCCGCGAAGTCGACGATACCGTGGACGAATGCAGCGATGAATCGCTGGCCCGCATCAAGCTGGCCTGGTGGCGCAATGAGATCGCGCAGATGTACGAGGGCAAACAGAGCCATCCGGTGACCCAGGCGCTGCAGCCGCATATCGCGGTGTATGACCTGAAGCAGGAGCATATGCAGGCCATCATCGATGGCATGGAAATGGACCTGAACCAGACCCGCTACCTCGATTACGCCGGCCTGACCAAGTATTGCTGGCACGTGGCGAGCGTGGTCGGCATCCTGTCGGCGTCGATCTTTGGCGTGACCCGCCCGGAGACTTTGCAATATGCGGAAAAGCTGGGCCATGCCTTCCAGCTGACCAATATCATCCGCGACGTGGGCGAAGATGCGCGCAAGGGCCGCATCTACCTGCCAGTCAACGAACTGCAGCAGTTCAATGTCACCGCGGCGGACCTGCTGAACGCGCGCGAGACCGAGAACTTCGCAAAACTGATGCAGTTCCAGGTGGCGCGCGCGCAGAAAGCCTATGACGAGGCGTTTGCGCTGCTGCCGAAGGAAGACCGCCGCGCCCAGCGCCCGGGCCTGATCATGGCTGCGATCTACCGCACCCTGCTCAATGAAATCGAAGAGGATGGCTACCACGTCCTCAAACAGCGCATTTCCCTGACGCCGATCCGCAAGCTGTGGCTGGCCTGGAAGACCTGGGTTCGTGGCTAAGCAATTTGCGGTCGTAGGCGGCGGCTGGGCGGGCTTCAGCGCCGCCGTGGAACTGGCGCGCGCCGGCCATCAAGTCACCGTGTATGAAGCCGCGCGCACCCTGGGCGGGCGCGCGCGGCGCGTGGAAGTCAACGGCATGGCGCTGGATAACGGCCAGCACATCATGCTGGGCGCCTACCGCGAGTCGCTGCGGTTGATGCGCCTGGTTGGCGTGGACGCGCGCACCGCCCTGCTGAATCTCCCCTTGCAGATGCGCTATCCGCCTGGCGGCGAGGGCATGGACTTTGTCGCCCCGCGCCTGCCGGCGCCGTTCCACGTCGGCCTTGCCCTGCTGCGTGCGCGCGGCTTGTCGCGCGAAGACAAGCTGGCCCTGGCGCGCTTCAGCACCACCGCGCGCTGGATGGGCTGGCAGCTGAATACCGATTGCACAGTCGCCGAACTGCTGGAACGCTTTGACCAGACCCCGCGCCTGGTGCAGCTGATGTGGCGCCCGCTCTGCCTGGCCGCCCTCAATACCGCGCCGGAACGCGCCTCGGCGCAGGTTTTCCTGGCCGTGCTGCGCGACAGCCTTGGGGCGAACCGCGCCGCCTCCGACATGCTGTTGCCGCGCACCGACCTGAGCGCCCTCTTCCCCGACGCCGCCGCGCGCTGGCTCGAGAAAAACGGCCACCAGATCCACCTTGGCGCCAAAGTCTCCGCCCTACTGCCCAGCCCGTGTCCACCAAAGGGTCTGACCCCAAGGGGGACACGAGCTGGGCCGTCTTGGCGCGTCGAGGCGGCCGGGGTGGCGGAATTCGATGGCGTCGTCATTGCCGGCTCGGCGACAGCTGCGGCAGCGCTGCTGGAGCCGCACGCGGCAACCGCCGCGCTGGCGGCGCAATTGCGCGCTTTCGAGCCAGAACCGATCACGACCTGCTACCTGCAGTACGCGCCTGGCACCCGCCTGGAAACGCCGTTTTACGCCTTGATTGACGATCCGGCCAGCCAGCGCTGGGGCCAGTTCGTCTTCGACCGCGCCCAGCTTGATGCGCGCCAGGATGGCCTGCTGGCCGTGGTCATCAGCGCCGCTGGCGCAGCAGCCGGGTTGCCGCAGGACGAACTGGCGGCGGCCTTGGCCCAGCAATTGGCGGCCGACCTGGCACGCCCCGGGCTGGCCCAGCCCATCTGGAGCAAGGTCATCACCGAAAAACGGGCCACTTTCGCGTGCACGCCGGCGCTGGCGCGCCCGGACAATGCCACGCCATTGGACGGCCTGGCCCTGGCCGGCGATTACACCGCAGGCGACTACCCGGCAACCCTGGAAATGGCCGTCCGCAGCGGCATCCAGGCCGCGCGCGTCCTTACCGGCGCCCGGCGATGAGCAATCAGACGCCCGGCCTGTCCCGGGTTTTGGTCGCCTGCTCCCCCATTTCTGCATCCTGTCGCAAGCCAGTGGAGCGCCAGCGCGGCGCCCACTACAGTGACAGCATGGAGAAAAAGAAGGTTGAAATTTCTTATGAGCAAGAATGAGTACCTGGACGCATTGAAGAAGGCCCTCACCGGCTTGCCGCCCGACATTGCGGCCAAGACGATGGCTTACTACGAGCAGCGTTTTATCGACGAGCTGACCGCTGGCCGCTCGGAGGCGGAAATCGCCGCCGACCTGGACGAGCCGCGCAAGATCGCCATGACCCTGCGCGCCAGCACCCACCAGCAAGCATTCGAACAAAACCGCAGCCCCGCCAACCTGGCCCGGGTGGCGTTCTCCCTCATCGGCCTGGGCATTTTCAACCTGTTCATGGTGGTGCCGGCCGCGGTATTCTCCGCCCTGCTGGTTTCGGTCTACGCCAGCGCCTTCGCACTGTACGTGAGCGGCATTGCCATCACGGCAAGCGGCCTGGCCGGCGCCAATGAGCTGGTGCTCAACGGCCCGCTGCGCCACCTGGTGGTGTACGACGACGAAGGCGAGCAGATCGACGCCCGCATGCAGACCAAGATTTCGATCAGCGACCAGGGCGTGGACGTGTTCCAGGAACCGTCGCCCGGCTTGCGCAAGGAATGGGACGAAGCCCGCAGCAAATCGGAAAAATGGCTGGAAGGCGCCGAAGCGATGGCCGAAGGCGGCGTCCACATCACGTCCGACCTCGATAACGAATCGCGCGCCACCCAGACCGCCGTCGGCATCGGCCTGGTACTGCTGGGCATCGTGCTCAGTCTGATGAGCATTGTGATTACCAGGTACTCGCTGATTGGCCTGAAGCGCTACATCCAGATGAATGCCTCGTTGCTGCGCGGCCGCTGAAAGGAAAGCCAATGAATATCCGTTCCCTGTTCAAGATTGGCCTTGGCATGGCGTTGCTGGCAGTGCTGCTGACCGCCGTTTCCTACAGCATGCTGCGCGCCCAAGGCGCCGCCAATCCAACCAGCGTGGCCGGCCGCACCGCGCGCACGGAAGTGCGCGAAGTCAGCGCCACCATCTCCACCGTCGAACTGGTGGGTCCGATCGACCTGCGCCTGAAGCAAGGCGATGTGCCGTCGCTGAAAGTGCGCGGCGAGCAGCGTCTGCTGGGCAATATCGCCACCGTGCAGGATGGCTCCACCCTGCGCATCGGTTCCAAGGGCCTGCTGCTGCATCCGCGCCGCCCGATCGAAGTCGAACTGGTGCTGCCTTCGCTGAATGAACTGGTGGTCAACGGCAGCGGCGACAGCACCGTGAATGGCTTTAGCGGCGAGCACCTGAGCGTCCAGCTGCAAGGCTCGGGCAACCTGACCTTCAACGGACGCTACAAGCGAGTCGACGCAGGTGTGCACGGCAGCGGTGACCTGAACCTGAATACCGGCCACGGCGAACGCGTTTCGCTGGAAATGGTGGGCTCGGGTGCGATTACTTCCAGCGGCAGCTGCAAGGAGCTGACGGCGGACCTGGCTGGTTCGGGCGACCTGGATGCGCAGCACCTGGCCTCCGACAAGGTCACCGTGACGCTGCAGGGTTCCGGCACCACCAATGTGTTTGCGCGCCAGTCGGCCGACCTGACGGTCAGGGGTACCGGCGACATCCGCGTATTCGGCAACCCGGCCGACCGCAACGTGAGCCGCAGCGGCTCAGGCGGCGTGAGCTGGGTGCACTAAGCCAGGTAGCGCAGCACGTCGCGACCGGCGGCCAGGCCGCTGGCGAAACAGGCGGTCAGCAGGTAGCCGCCGGTTGGCGCCTCCCAATCCAGCATTTCGCCCGCCACGAAGGTGCCGGGCAGCGCCTTCAGCATCGTCCCGTCCAACGCTTCAAAACGCACGCCGCCGGCGCTGCTGATCGCCTCGTCGATGGGGCGCGGCGCGTGCAGTCTTACTGGCAGCGCCTTCAGCGTCGCCGCCACCCGCAACGGGTCGTGGAAGGCCTCCTTGTCCAGCACTTCGTGCAACAGGCCGGTCTTCACGCCTTTGATGTGGATACGGCTTTGCAGGAAGCTCGACATCGAGCGCGAACCGCGCGGGTGCGACAGCTCCTCCTGCAAGCGCGCCAGGCTCCAGTCCGGCAGCAGATCCAGCTCGATGGTTGCACTGCCTTCGGCGGCAATGCGGTCGCGGATCTGCGCCGACAAGGCGTAAATCAGGCTGCCTTCGACGCCGCTCGCGGTGATCACCATCTGGCCCTTGCGGCCGTTGATGGCGACGGTGGTCAAAGGCTGGCCGGCGTACTTTGCCGCAAAATGTTCGCTCCAGGAGGCGTCAAAGCCGCAGTTGGCGGGCACCAGCGGCGCCACGTCAACGCCGCGCGCGGCCAGCAGCGGCTGCCAGGCGCCATCCGAGCCGAGACGCGCCCAGCTTGCGCCGCCGAGCGCAAGCACCGTGGCCGCCGGCCGCAAGGCCAGCTCGCCCTGCGGCGATTGGACGCGCAGCGCGCCGTCCGCCGTCCAGCCCAGCCAGCGGTGGCGCTGGTGGAAATGCACGCCGCTCTCGCGCAGGCGATGCAGCCAGGCGCGCAGCATCGGCGCGGCCTTCATCTCGGTTGGGAAAACGCGGCCGGAGGTGCCGACAAAGGTTTCGATGCCCAGGCCATGCACCCAGGCCCGCAAGTGGTCCGGCGTAAAGGCATCCAGCATGGGCCGCAGCACGCCGGCACGGCTGCCATAGCGCGCGACAAACTGCTCATAAGCTTCCGAGTGCGTGATATTCATGCCGCCACGTCCCGCCAACAGGAATTTGCGGCCGACCGAAGGCATGGCGTCGTAGACGTCCACCCGTACACCGGCAGCCGCCAGGACTTCCGCTGCCATCAGGCCAGCAGGCCCGCCGCCAATGACGGCTACCCCTAATTGTTGATTGCTCTCCATAGGGGCTGCATTGTATGCGATTCATCGCCCTCCAGCTCAATTACCAGCATATTGCGTGGTAGTTGGTTGATATCCAGCATAACTTCGATATGCTCCACCAGGCCGTCCGTATGGAACTGGCGCGGCGACAGCCTGAGCGTCACCGGCGCAATCGAAAGGCCTGCGTCACGCCAGGCGCGTTGCTGGCGGCAGGCCTCGCGTACCAGCAAGGCGACCAGGGGTATCGCCAAGCCGCAGGACCCAGCCAGCGCCATGAGCTCACGATGTCCGATCAAGCCTCGCGCCGGATGGCGCCAGCACAGCTTGGCTTCAGCCCGGCCTGGGCCGTCGCAGAGCAGCTGCAGCTGCGCGTAATTGATTGCCCGGCGCAGTTCGACTTCCATGGCCATCCTGCGCGCGGCGCGCTCGTTCATTTCCTGTGCGCAGAAGCGGAAGCGGTTGCCGCCAAGTCCCGCAGCGTGAGCCGCCGCTACGTTGGCCAGGCGCAGCAGACCTGGCGCTTCCGCGCTGTCGCCGCTCATGGCGATGCCGATGCTGGCGGTGGTTCCCAATTCACGGCCCTGCCATTGCATGGGTTCCTTGACCGCGTCGAGCAATCTTGCCAGCAGGGGCAATATGTCGTCGTCCGCCACCAGTCCCGGCAAAATCAGGGCGAACTCGTTACCGAGCAGCCGCACCAGGGTATCTCCCTCGCGCAGGCAGGAGCACATGGCCGCCGTGACATGCTTGAGCAAGGCACAGCAGGCTTCCGGACCGAGGCTGGTCTTGATGCCCTGGTAATGGTCCAGGGTCAGCGCCACCACTGCGACCGGGCCGCCATCCTGCAGCGCCAGGTTCAGCCGCTCGTGAAAATAAGTGCGGTACGTTTCCATGGGCTCAGTCGAGGTAAGGGACGAAATCGAACGCACTCAGGATGCTGTTCACTTGTGCCGACAGGCAGAACGCGAAGAAGCTGCGCGCAACGCCCACCGGCGGCTCCTTGCTCGCCAGGGTCAGCGCGCGGCAGATCGGGTAGCTGCCATTGCGGATATTCGCCATGCTGGCCGAGATGCCGGAAATCGGCAGCAGGCACACCGACACGCCCTGGGCAATGGCACGCTCAGCGGCGCCGACGGAAACGAAGCCGATGCCGCCTTCGCAAGCGGCAATCACCGCCAGGCGCTCGGTATTCGACTCCACCGCCGCGTTGAGATGGAAGGTCTCCATCGTCTGCTTTAGGAAACGGGCGAACAAGGCGTTGGAGGCGCTGCCCGGCAAGGCGCCCACCGCATGGATCGAATTCCCGGCGCCACCAAGCACGCGCCATTCGCGCACCTGGCCGCTGAACACGTCCTGCAACTGTTCAAAGCTGAGCTGCTTGATGGGGTTATTCGCGTGCACCACCACGCCGACACCATCGCGCGCAATCGGAATGCCATACAAATCATGCTCGCCCGGCGCCAAGGCGCGCGACAGCATCGCAATCTGCGCCTGCCCCGTGCGCACCGCATCGAGGCCGCGCAGCGAGCCCCCAAGGTCGACATCGATGGTGACTTCCGGATGGTGCAAGCGATATTTGGCCGCGATTTCGCGCAATAGTGGCGCCATCGTGGTCGAGCCGGATATTTGCAGGCGCTGCGGCTGCAGCCGGCGCGGACTCGCCGTGCCGCTGGCAGCGGAGCCGTTCAGGCCAATGGCAGCAAAGACGAAACCCATTGCGACTCTCCTTGTTTCGAAGGAAGAAAGCCGCAGGGAAGAGGCGACAGGAATTCAGCAGGTGGAAGACGCGGCAAGGATTTGGGGCCGCGCTTGATTAAGTATATCGCGATGATGCGCCAGGTCAACTGTGCTCAGCATCGTGTTGCAGGGACGTCTTATCCGCCCGTCACAGGTGGGAAAAAGGCAACTTCGTCACCCGCGCTGACCGGCGCTTCGGCCTCACACATACGCTGGTTGCACGCCATGCGCAAGGCGCGCCCTTCGGACAGCGCGCTCGCCCATGGCTCGCCGCGCGCGATCAGCCAGGCGCGTACGGCGCCCACGGTCGCCACGCCAGCCGGCAGCGAAACCGTCTCGCCGCCGCCAAGCGCTTCGCGCACACTGGCAAAATATTTAAGATTGATCTGCATATCAGTACATCAATTCACTGAACGGGATGAAGCGCACCACGTCGCCGGCGGCAATCGGGTTGCCGGGAGGGTTGTCAATCAGGCCATCGCCCCAGACGGTGGAAGTCAGCACGGCCGAGCCCTGATTCGGGAACAGGTCCAGGCCGCCCTTGTCATTCAGTCTGGCGCGCAGGAATTCGTTGCGGCGGTCCGCCTTGGGCCAGTTGAAATCCGCCCGCAGCTGCATGCCGCGCGGCTGCCCCGGCACATCGGCGCCCTGGAGCCGCAGCAGGAATGGCCGCACGAACAGCAGGAAGGTCACAAAGCTCGACACCGGATTGCCCGGCAAACCGAGGAAGAACGCCTGCCCTACTTCGCCGAACGCCAGCGGCTTGCCCGGCTTGACGGCGATCTGCCACATATTCAGCTTGCCTTCCGCTTCCACGGCCGGCTTGATGTGGTCTTCCTCGCCGACGGAGACGCCGCCGGAGGTGATGATCAGGTCATTGCCATCGGCCGCCTGGCGCAGCACGGAACGCGTGGCTTCCAGCGAATCGGGCACGATGCCGAAGTCGCGCACCTCGCAACCCAGGTTTTCCAGCAAGGCGCGCAGGGTGAAGCGGTTGGAATTGTAGACGGCGCCCGGGGCCAGGGGCTCCCCTGGCATGGCCAGTTCGTCCCCAGTGAAGAACACTGCCACCCGCAGCTTGCGGCGCACCGCGAGGTCCGCCATGCCGATCGATGCCGCCAGCCCGAGCTCCTGGCTACGCAGCCGGGTGCCGGCAGCCAGGATCACGCTGCCGACGCTGATGTCTTCGCCGGTACGACGGATCCATTCGCCGGGTTTCGGCGTGTGGCGTACGGTCACGAGGCCATCGCTTGCTTCGCACTGCTCCTGCATGACCACCGCGTCGGCGCCTTCCGGGATCAGCGCGCCGGTGAAAATGCGCGCGGCGCAGCCAGGCAGCAAGGGCTGGCCGACGTGGCCGGCCGGGATGCGCTGCGTGACGGCCAGCGTGGCATCGCCGCTGGCGCAGTCGGCAGCGCGCACGGCGTAGCCGTCCATCTGGGTGTTGTCGTGGCCGGGCACATTCATGCCCGAGACCACGGCGCGCGCCAGCACGCGGCCATTGGCTTCCAGCGTCGGTACGTTCTCGATCTCCGCCACCGGACGGACGGCGGAGAGCAGGAACTCCAGGGCTTCGCGGACGGCGAGCATTGCCATGTTTTACAGTCCTGTGTTGGCGGCGATATACGCCTTCATCTTGGTGACGTCGGCCGGCATGACTTCAAAACGCTGCGGCAGCGCCTCGATATTCTCGAAACCGGCCGGGCGCTCGGCATCCTGGCCCAGTGCTTCGAGGATGGTCTCATTGAACTTGGCTGCCAGTGCAGTTTCCAGCACGATCATCGGCACGCCCGGCTGCATGTGTTCCTTGGCGACTTTGATGCCGTCGGCGGTGTGGGTGTCGATCACGATGCCGTAATCATCCGCCACGTCGCGGATGGTCTGTACGCGGTCGTCGTGGGTCGACTTGCCGGACTTGAAGCCGTACTTCTCCACCAGCTTGAACTCGTCGCCATCGCTGCCCGGCGCGCCGGACAGGTCGAAGCCGCCTTCGGTCTCCACTTTTTTGAACAGCTCGCGCACGCGCTTGCCGTCGCCCTTCACCAGGTCGAACACGAAGCGCTCGAAATTGGACGCCTTCGAGATGTCCATCGACGGGCTGGAGGTGTGGTAGGTCTCGGCCGATTTGCGCACGCGGTACACGCCGGTGCGGAAGAACTCGTCCAGCACGTCGTTTTCATTGGTCGCGACGATCAGTTTGTCGATCGGCAGCCCCATTTGGCGGGCGATATGGCCGGCGCAGATATTGCCGAAATTACCCGATGGGACGGTGAAGGAAACCTTCTGGTCGTTACTCTTGGTCGCTGCCAGGTAGCCGCGGAAGTAGTACACCACCTGCGCCACCACGCGCGCCCAGTTGATCGAATTGACGGTGCCGATCTTGTGGCGGGCCTTGAATTCCAGGTCGTTCGAAACGGCTTTCACCATATCCTGGCAGTCGTCGAACACGCCTTCGACGGCGATGTTGAAGATGTTCGGATCCTGCAGGGAGAACATCTGGGCGGTCTGGAACGCGCTCATCTTCTTGTGCGGCGACAGCATGAAGACCTTGATGCCTTTCTTGCCGCGCATTGCATATTCAGCCGCCGAACCGGTGTCGCCGGAGGTGGCGCCGAAGATGTTCAGCTGTGCATCCTGCTTGGCCAGCGCGTATTCGAACAGGTTGCCCAGCAACTGCATGGCCATGTCCTTGAATGCCAGGGTCGGGCCATTGGACAGCGATTGCAGCACGAGTTTCTTGCCGTCGGTTTCTTCCAGCACGCGCAGCGGCGTGATATCGGAGGCTTTCTCGCCTTCACGGACGTTGCGGTACACGTCGGCGGTGTAGGTCTTGTGCGCCAGCGCACGCAGGTCCGCTTCCGGAATGTCGCCGGCGAACTTCTTCAGTATCTCTACCGCCAGGTCGGCGTAAGACATGTAGCGCCACTTATTCAGCTCTTCGCCGGTGACTTGCGGGTACTCGACAGGCAGGTAAAGGCCGCCGTCAGGCGCCAACCCACCCAGAAGGATGTCGGAAAATTGCTGTGGGGAGTGCGATGCAGCCGACGCGTCGGCCCGGGTAGACACGTATTGCATAGAGTAGAGAATCCGGTTGGCAGGTGAAAACGGACATTTATTATAGTGCCAACCGAATATTCGTGGGGAGAACCCCCACGAAAGCCATTTTTAGCAGGCTGCGTGGTTCACGGTCACCACGTGGATTGCCAGGCCGCCCAGGGAGGTCTCCTTGTACTTGGCCTGCATGTCGGCGCCGGTCTGGCGCATGGTTTCGATCACGTTGTCGAGGGTGACGAAGTGGGTGCCGTCGCCCTTCATCGCCAGCGAAGCAGCGGTAATCGCCTTGACCGCGCCCATGCCATTGCGTTCGATGCAAGGAATCTGGACCAGGCCGCCGATCGGGTCGCAGGTCATGCCGAGGTGGTGTTCGATGCCGATCTCGGCCGCGTTTTCGATCTGCGCATTGGTGCCGCCCAATGCGGCCACCAGGCCTGCTGCGGCCATCGCACAGGCCACGCCCACTTCGCCCTGGCAGCCAATTTCAGCGCCGGAAATCGAGGCATTGCGCTTGCACAGCATGCCAATCGCAGCAGCGGTCAGCATGAACGCGCGCACGCCGGCCACCGGGTCGACTGGTTTACAGTCTTCCGCATAATATTTCAGCACAGCGGGAATGATGCCTGCAGCGCCATTTGTAGGCGCCGTTACAACACGTCCGCCTGCCGCGTTCTCCTCATTGACCGCCATCGCGTACAAAGTGACGCCGTTCAGCGCATCGTGCGGCAGCTGGTTGGCGCTGCCGCCCGACTGGGCCTGGCGCCACAAATCGGCCGCGCGGCGTTTCACATTCAGGCCGCCCGGCAGCTGGCCGGAGGTTTCCAGGCCATGCTGGATGCAGTCGCGCATGACGTGCCAGATGCGGTCCAGGCCTGCATCCAGCTCGGCTTCGGTCATGCGCTTCAGCTCATTCTCGCGCAGCATCTGCGGGATCGACTTGCCGCTGCTGACACCGTGGCCCAGCAGTTCCGCCATGGTGCTGAACGGATAACGCAGGCGCACAGGAGGCTTGTTGTCGGTGGCGTTCTGCTCGCCTTCGGCGACGATAAAGCCGCCGCCGACGGAGTAATAAACCTTGGTAACGCTGCTGCCATCGTTGCGCTTCAGGGTGAAACGCATGCCGTTCGGGTGTTCCGGCAGGTTCTCCTTCATATGGAACACCAGGTGCTCCTTGCGGGTGAACGGCACGGTCTTTTCACCCAGCAGGCGCAGTTCCCCATCTACATCGGCAGCGGCCAGCATATCGTCCACCGCATCGGGGTCAACACCCTGCGGCGTTTCGCCCATCAGACCAAGCAGCACGGCCTTGTCGGTGCCGTGGCCGACACCGGTCAGCGCCAGTGAGCCAAACAGCTCGGCAGTCACGGAGGCGACATCGTCCAATGGACTGTTCTCGACCAGGAAGCGGCGCGCCGCCACCATTGGGCCCACCGTGTGGGAGCTCGACGGGCCAATGCCAATCTTGAAAAGGTCGAAAACACTCATGTCCATTGTTACTTGTCTCTTTCTCGTTATGCGGCCTCGCTGAGGCTCACGTCAATATTCGCCAGCATGTCCTTCACCATCTCGTCCACGCCGATGCTTGCTTTCCAGCCCCAATCCGCGGTCGCCTTGGAATCGTCCAGGCTGCGCGGCCAGCTGTCTGCAATGGCCTGGCGGCTATCCGGAGTGTAGGCAATTTTGAACTCGGGCAGCGCTTTGGTGATCGCTGCGGCCAATTGTTCCGGGTTGAAGGAAACGCCGGCGACATTGTACGACGAACGGATCTTAATTTGTGAGGCCGGAGCGTCCATCAATTCAATGGTTGCGCGAATTGCGTCGGGCATGTAAATCATCGGCAGCGTGGTCTGCGGACCGAGGAAGCAATCGTAGCGCTCACCGCGCAGCGCCGCGTGGAAAATCGCGATCGCGTAGTCGGTGGTGCCGCCGCCTGGAGGCGATTTGTAGCTGATGATGCCCGGGTAGCGGATCGAGCGCACATCCACGCCATACTTCAGGAAGTAGTATTCGCACAGTCGTTCGCCGGCCAGCTTGGAAATGCCGTAAATCGTGGTCGGGTCCATCACGGTGAACTGCGGCGTATTCTCGGCCGGGGTGTTCGGGCCGAAGGCCGCGATCGACGATGGCCAGAAGATGCGCAGTGGCTTGCCCTGCTCGCCGCGGGCGCGCGCCACTTCCAGGATGTTCAGCAGGCCGTCCATGTTCAGGTCCCACGCCTTCAGCGGCGCCGCCTCGCCGGTGGCCGACAGCATCGCCGCCAGCTGGTACACCTGGGTGATGTTCTCCGATGCGATCAGCTGTTCCAGCGCCGCGCGGTCCATCACGTTCAGCAGGGAGTAGCGCTCGGCGTTGTACTTGTTGACCGGGCTGATGTCGGTGGCAATCACATTGTGGGCGCCGTGCTGTTTCGCCAGCGCTTCCACCAGTTCGCTACCAATTTGGCCGTTTGCGCCGATGACGAGGATGCGTTCCATGTTTCTGTTCCTTCTTAGTTCTTGATGATGCCGAGTTCTTTGCCTGCCTGTTCGAATGCCGCCAGGACTTTGTCCAGCTGCTCACGGGTGTGGGCGGCGGACAGCTGCACACGTACGCGCGCCTGGCCCATCGGCACGACCGGGTAGAAGAAGCCGGACAGCAGCACGCCCAGTTCGTACATGCGGGCGGCGAACTTTTGCGCTACCGGCGCTTCGAACAGCATCACCGGCACAACCGGATGGGTGCCTGGCTTGATGGTGAAGCCGATACGCTCGATCTCCTTGCGGAAGTAGGCGGTGTTTTCGTGCAGGCGGTCGCGCAGTTCGGTCGAAGCGGACAGGCGCTTCAGCACTGCCAGCGAGGCGCCGGCGATGGACGGGGCCAGGGTGTTGGAGAACAGATATGGACGCGATTTCTGGCGCAGGGTGTCGATCACTTCCTTGCGGCCGGAGGTGAAGCCGCCCATGGCGCCGCCCAGGGCCTTGCCCAGGGTGCCGGTGATGATGTCGATCTTGCCCAGCACATTGTGGTGCTCGTGGGTGCCGCGGCCGGTCTTGCCCATGAAGCCGGATGCGTGGCATTCGTCGATCATGACCAGGGCGCCATATTTCTCTGCCAGTTCAACCACCTTGTCCAGTTGGGCGATGGTGCCGTCCATCGAGAACACGCCGTCGGTCACGATGATCTTGTGGCGCTTGTCGGCTGCAGCCTGCAGCTGCTTTTCCAGGTCGGCCATATCGTTATGGGCGTAGCGGAAGCGCGCAGCCTTGCACAGGCGGATGCCGTCGATGATGGAGGCGTGGTTCAGCGCATCGGAGATGATGGCGTCGTTTTCGTCGAACAGCGGCTCGAATACGCCGCCGTTGGCGTCGAATGCCGCTGCGTACAGGATGGTGTCTTCGGTGCCGAGGAAGTCGGAAATCGCCTTCTCCAACTGCTTGTGCACGGTCTGGGTGCCGCAGATGAAGCGCACCGAGGACAGGCCGTAGCCGTACTTCTCGGTCGCGTCGATGGAGGCTTGCGCCACCCATTCCTGGCCCGACAGGCCCAGGTAGTTATTGGCGCACATATTAATCAGGGTACGACCGTCTTCCGATTGCACTTCGCTGCCCTGGCGGGAAGCAATTACGCGTTCAGGCTTGTACAGACCTTCGCTGCGCAGCTTTTCCAGGTTCTGTTGCAGGCCACTATAAAACGCATTCGTCGCTTGGCTCATGGTCGTCCTCTGAGGTAAAGTTTACTCTTATTTCACTAATCCGATTGGAATTCACTATATTGAACGTAAATTCGATATGCTGAATACTACTTTACTATATTGAACTCTGCAAGCGTGAAGCCGACCCTGTCCACCAATGCTCCGCCGGAAGTCGGCGCCGCCCTGCAACGTTTGCGTCTGGCGCGCGGCCTGACGCTGGAAGACCTGTCCCGCATTGCGGGGGTTTCCAAATCCATGCTATCGCAGATTGAGCGCGAAAAAGCCAATCCGACCATCGCCATTACCTGGCGCCTGGCCAATGCCCTGGGCGTGCAGATCGGGGAGTTGCTGTCTGACGTCGAAAAAGATGTCGAAACGATAAAGCTGATAGATGCACACGAAACGCCTACCCTGCCGGGCGCGCATGCCGGTTATGTGCTGCGTATCCTGGGACCGATGGAGCTGGCAGGTAAGTTCGAGTGGTATGAGCTGACGCTGGCCCCAGGCGGCGAACTGGTGTCGCAGCCGCACGACCCAGGCACCACCGAACACCTGACCATCCTGCACGGTTCGATGGAGCTGGAGGTCGGGTCGAACAAGAAGAAGATCAAGATCGGCGGCACGGCACGCTATGCCGCCGATATCCACCACGCCATCCGCAACCCGGGCAAGGCCGAGGCGAAAGCGCTACTGGTGGTGATGCACCGTTAAGGGTGACGCTCCGCCCCCGGTGGAGGAGCGACCCACGAATGCATGCGCTCTTCATAAACCGAGACGCCCGGCGCCGGGAACGATGGGTCGGCGAACGCACCGACCGGGATACCGACGAAGTCCGGCAACGCCTCCGGTTCGTAATACACCGTGGCGCCGCAAGTCGGGCAGAAATGGAAGTTCGCACCGTTGCCCGAGTCGCCGACGATGCGGTACACGGTCGAAGTTCCCGACACCTTCACATTCTCGCGCGGAAAACGCGCTTGTTCGCCAAACGGACCGCCTGTGCGTCGTTGGCAATTCAGGCAATGGCAGATCGAAATCCGCACCGGCTCACCGCTTACTTCGGCTTTCAGCTGGCCGCAGCTGCACGCGGCAACACGTTTTGTCATGATTGATTCTTCCCTTTGACTTTGCACGGCGGAGCGCCCAGTACGCGCGGGGCTGCCGTGGGAAATCGCTCCAGCACGCATCGCTCTACGTCGGTTTGGCGGCCGGAAGATACGAATCGCAGGCTGCGCAGGCCACCGCCCTTTGCGTATTCAATATGCATGCGGGTCTGGCTATCCGCTGCGGGCAACTCCGGAATGACGCCGTCCGGGCGCAGGCTCAGGATTCTATCCCTGTGCGCCAGGGCGGGCGCCGCCAGGAGCGAAAGGACGAAAAAAAGACCGGCCCGTTTCATCGCCACTATCAGATCGGGGCGCCCGGCGGGATTTCCGGCATGGGGCGTAGTTTGACGCTGCGCGGGTCGGCCAGGTAGCGCGTGACATGGTCGGCGGCCTGGGCGCGGCTGGAGGCGGTGGTGCCTTTGCCGGGGTTGGCCTTCAACCATGCGACGAGGCTGCGCAGGTGCTGGCGCAGGTCGGCGTCGACGTTGGCGTGCAACTTGCCGCCTTCCAGGGCTTGCAGCAATCCGTCGAGCACTACCCAGTTGGCCGCCAACTGGACGGCTTCGCCGCCGGCGACGCTGGACGGGACGGCGGCGCGCTTCCAGGTGGCGGCCAGTGCGGCGTCGAGCACGTCGCCGGTGCCTGGCATGGCGGCGTCGCGCGCGTGCTGCCAGTACAGGCGGTTCAGGCGGCTGGCGTCGAACAGGAAGCCGGCGGTCTGTGCGGCGCCGGATTCGGCGGCGGAGAGCGCGTCGAACACGGCGTTCATGCGGGTGCTGAAGTATTCCTTGCTGCGCTCAAAGCCTGCGGAGGGTGGGGAAAGCTGGTCCAGTACGCCGGACGGCAGCGCGAGGTATTCGGCGCGCAGGGTGTCGGCCAGCCGAGCCAGTGCGGCACGCTGGGTTGCTGCGGGAATTGCCTTGACGCCTGCGGCGGCCCGGCCGGCACGGATGTCGGCGCTGATGGCGGATTCGTACTCGCCGCCGGCCAGCAGCCGCGCGACTGCTTCGCCCTGGTAGCGCTGCAGCAGGTAGACCGGCACCAGGCGGGCCTCCAGTTCGCCAGTCTGGCGCTCATCCGGCAAGACATCGAGCGAGAAGCTGTCCAGCGCACGGCGGCGGATCGCGCCCAGCTGGTCCCAGGTCTTGAGCGTGTCGGGACCAAAATCCCACAGCAGGCCATTCGGGTGCGCGGCGCCCGGCGCGCGGGAGTCGCCGTCGGAGACGTACTGCAGGCCGGCGCCGCGGGCGTCGCTGCGCAGTTTGGCCAGCGCTTCGGCCTCGGCGCCTG
Organism: Pseudoduganella sp. OTU4001; assembly: GCF_038440195.1. Lineage (NCBI taxonomy): Bacteria > Pseudomonadati > Pseudomonadota > Betaproteobacteria > Burkholderiales > Oxalobacteraceae > Pseudoduganella > Pseudoduganella sp. OTU4001. The sequence goes on from NZ_JASATG010000020.1 coordinate 53,915, forward strand.
GATCGCTGCCGAAATCGCCGTAGACGTGTTTGACGATGTAGTCGTCCCACGCACCCACGCCGACGCCATAGGCATCCTGCAGGTCGATGCCGCCGTTTGCGCTTAGCTTCAGCACGGGATGCGGGTAGTCCATGACGGAGCCGTTGCCATGCCGGCTGGCGGCGAAGTTGTGGGCGAAGCCGAGCGTATGGCCGACTTCGTGGGCAGACAACTGGCGCAGGCGCGCCAGCGCCATTTGCTCGGCAAGCTTGCGGCGCTCGGCGGGGGCGGATTTGCCGTACGGCGCCAGCAGCGCCTCGGCGATCAGGATATCCTGCCGCACGCGCTGCGAGCCAAGTGTGACCGCGCCGCGGATGATCTGGCCGGTGCGGGGATCGGTGATTGCATTGCCATACGACCAGCCGCGCGTGGCGCGATGCACCCAGGTGATCATGTTGTAGCGCACATCGGCGGGGTCGGCGCCTTCCGGCATCAGCTCAACACGGAAGCCATCCTTGAAGCCCGCCTTTTCGAACGCAGCGGACCACCAGCGCGCCCCCTCCAGCAAGGCGGAACGAACCGGCTCGGGCGCGCCGCGATCGAGATAGTAGACAATCGGCTTGCCGCCCTTTTCCAAGCGGTGCCGGACCTGCCAGCGCACATCAAGGCTGCTGGCCAGCGGCGTGGCGAAGTCGTAGTAGCCGGTGTCAAAGCCACCGGAGAATGGATGGTAGCGGCGCGGCTTGTAGCCGTTGTCCGGCAACCGCACCATGGAAATATGCTGGCGCATGGTCAGGCTGGCCGGATCGGCAGCCACCTGGCGCACGTACTCGCCGCTGCCAGGTCCGGCGAAGGTTAGCAGCGCCTCGAGTTCAACGTTATCGGGAAACGCCTTCGCCTCGGCCGGAAGGACCGCGCTGCGCTTCTCGTCAACACGGTAAGCGCCCTGCTTCGTGTCGGCCAGCCGCTGCACCACGCCATGCTGGTCGGCCAGCAGGAAGCTGGAAAAATCGACCAGGTGGCGGCCGCCATCGCTGGCGATGATATCGCCTGACCACAGCACGGCGCCGGCAAACGACTCGGCTACCGCATTGCGTTCATCGGCATCGGCCGAACGCGCAACGAAGCGCGTGTTCTCCTGCACCAGGAACAGGCGCGGGCCGAACTTCCGGAAACGCACCAGGCGCGCTTCGCCGGCCTGCGCGCGGTCCAGGCCAACGTCGTTCGATCCCAAAGCATACGGCAAGGAAGTCGTCAGCAGGAACGGCTGGTCCAGCTCACGCACGGACAGCAGCACCTTGCCCTGCTCCGCATCGCGCCACAGCTCGATGAAACCGGGCTGCGACACGAGGGAACGGGTATGGTCGGCGAAAGTCTTCGGCGCCTCTGCTGCCGTGGCCGGCGCAATCAGGGCAGCCCACAGCAGCAGCGCGCGCATGGCTTACTGCCCGCCGGTGGTGGATGCAGCCGGTGCGGCAGGCTGCATATCCAGGGCGCGCGACAGGAAGCCCCAACGGTCCGCCACTTCCTCGATCTGCTTCGCGGTCGGCTTGCCGGCGCCGTGGCCGGCTTTGGAATCGATGCGGATCAGAATCGGTGCGGCGCCGGATTGTGCAGCCTGGGCGGCGGCAGCGAACTTGAAACTGTGTGCTGGGACTACGCGGTCATCGTGGTCGGCAGTCAGCACCATGGTCGCCGGATAGCAGCCGCCCTTCTTCAGGTTATGCAGCGGCGAGTACTTCACCAGCGCCTTGAACTCCTCGGCGTTGTCGGACGAACCGTAGTCCGAAGTCCATGCCCAGCCGATGGTGAATTTCTGGAAGCGCAGCATGTCCATCACGCCTACAGCCGGCAGCGCGGCGCCGAACAGTTCCGGACGCTGGGTCATCGCAGCACCCACCAGCAGGCCGCCATTGGAGCCGCCGCCGATCGACAGCTTGGCTGGCGAAGTCACCTTGTTGGCGACCAGCCATTCAGCCGCGCCGATAAAGTCGTCGAACACGTTCTGCTTTTGCAGCTTAGTGCCGGCCTTGTGCCATGCTTCGCCGTATTCGCCGCCGCCGCGCAGGTTGGCTACGACATAGACGCCGCCCATTTCAACCCATGCCAGGTTGGATACGGAGAAGCTTGGGGTCAGCGAGACGTTGAAGCCACCGTAGCCGTACAGGTAGGTCGGGTTGCTGCCATCCAGCTTCATGCCCTTTTTGGACACGATGAACATCGGCACCTTGGTGCCATCCTTGGAGGTGTAGAACTGCTGGCGCACGTCGAACGCGTTCGGGTCGAAGTCGACCTTAGGCTGGCGGTAGATGCTCGACTTGCCGGTCTTCATATCCAGGCGGTAGATGGTGGTCGGCGTGGTGAAGCTGGTGTACGAGTAGAAGGTCTCGGTGTCGGTTGCCTTGCCGCCAAAGCCGCCGGCGGAGCCCAGGCCCGGCAGTGCGATCTCGCGTACCGGCTTGCCTTTCAGGTCGACGATCTTGACGGCGCTGTGCGCGTCGCTCAGGTAGTTCAGTACCAGCTGCTTGTTGACGATGCTGGCGCCGGTCAGGGTTTGCGCCGACTCGGCCACGATTTCTTTCCAGTTTTCGCTGCCTGGCTTGCGGATATCGATCGCAATCACGCGCGAGCGCGGTGCGTTCTTGTCGGTCAGGAAGTAGAACACCGGGCCATCATTGTCGATGAAGTTGTAGGAAGCGTCGAACTGCTCCAGCAGGCCAACCACTTGCGCGTCCTTGGCTTTCAGGTCCTTGATGAAGACGCGGTTTTTCTGCTCGGTGCCGTGGGAGCCGTTCACGATCAGGTAGCGGCCGTCGTCGGTCACTTCGGCACCGAAGCCCCATTCCTTCTGGTCTGGGCGGTGGTAAACCAGCACGTCGGCATCCTGCGCGGTGCCCAGCTTGTGGAAGTAGACCTTCTGAAAGTAGTTCACGCCGGACAGCTTGGCGCCTTCGGCCGGCGCATCGTAGCGGCTGTAGTAGAAACCGGAGCCGTCGGCGGCCCAGGCGGTGTTGGAGAACTTGACCCACTTGATGTGGTCGGCCATGTCCTTGCCGGTTTCAATGTCGCGCACCTTGATCTCGTTCCAGTCGGAGCCGGAGGCAGCGGTGCTGTAGGCCAGGAACTTGCCGTTAGGGCTGACGGCCATGCCGGCCAGCGCCACGGTGCCGTCGGCAGCCAGGGTGTTCGGGTCGAGCAGCACGCGCGGGGTTTCGCCCAGGGACTTGGCGGTGTACAGGACTGCCTGGTTCTGCAGGCCGTCATTGCGGCTGTAGAAGTAGCGGCCGCCCTTCTTCGAAGGCACGCTGTAACGCTCGTAGTTCCACAGCTTGGTCAGGCGCGCCTTGATCGCTTCGCGCTGCGGGATCTGCGCCAGCCAGGCTTGCGTCACCTTGTTCTGTTCCGCCACCCAGGACTTGGTCTCGGCGCTGTTGTCGTCTTCCAGCCAGCGGTATGGGTCGGCGACCATGGTGCCGTGGTAGTTGTCCTGCTGCTCAACGACCTTCGAGATCGGGTAGGTCACAGGGGCGGAGCCTGCCGGGCAGGTCTGGGCCAGGGCTTGGCCGCTGAAGGCGGCGATCAGGGAAATTGCGAGGGTGGCGCGCTTGAATGGCATTTGTCGTCCATAGAGTAGTTATGAATGCGGCAGCGATCATAACGTGGATTTTGACAAATAAGTAACTATCCGAAGCACCCCACGCCAAGTATTATTCGGCCAATGCCGGTGCGCGCCACTTCTCGACCCACGCAGCCATGTCGGAAGCCGGCATCGGACGGCTCATGAAGTAGCCCTGCCCCTGGTCGCAGCCCATCTCCGCCAGGATATTCCAGGCGGCCTCCCCTTCCACGCCTTCCGCCACTACACGCAGGCCCATATTGTGGCCAAGGTCGATGGTGGAGCGTACGATCTTGGCGTCGCCCACGTCGTTCGCCATGTTCAGCACGAAGGACTTGTCGATCTTCAGCTCATCGACCGGCAGCCGTTTCAGGTAGGCCAGCGAGGAATAGCCGGTGCCGAAATCGTCGATCGACAGGTCGCAGCCCATGGCATGCAAGCGCTCCAGTGTCTGCTGGGCGCGCACCGGGTCGTCCATGATGGCGCTTTCGGTGATCTCCAGGCAGAAGGCGCCGGGCGAAACCTGGTGGCGCATGAAGATCTCGCCAAACTTTACCGGCAGGTCCTGGTCCAGCAGGTCGCGGGTGGAGAGATTGACCGAAATCTTGAGGTGGATGCCTTGCTGCGCCAGCGTGTGGCACAGTTCCGCCGAGCGCTCCAGCACCCATTGTGTCAGCACGCGGATAAAGCCGGTCTGCTCCGCGAACGGGATGAACTGGTCGGGGAAGACATTGCCGCGCACAGGGTGCTGCCAGCGCACCAAAGCCTCGGCGCCAACCACCTGGCCGGTCGCGAAGGTGATCTTGGGCTGGACGAACAAACGCAACTCGTTATTTTCCACCGCCTGCCGCAACTCCGTCAGCAGGGACAGGCTTTGCTGGCTGCCCTGGTCGATCGATTCGTCGTAGACCACGGCGCCGTCGTTGCGCTGCTTGGCGGTATACATGGCGATCTCGGTCTTGCCCAGCAGCTCTTCACCGTCCGCGCCGTGCTCGGGGTAGCCCGCAATGCCGATACCGGCGCCGATATCGACCATCTGCTCGTCCAGCGAAAGCGGCGATTCCAGCGCCTGCAGGATTTCGGAAGCCACCACCATGGCCTGCCCCAGGTCAGAGCCCGGCAGCAGAACCGCGAATTCATCGCCGCCCAGACGCGCCACGGAAGCCTGGTGGCGCCGGTTGGCCAGCAGCTGCTGCAGGCGGCCCGCCACCTGTTTCAGCAAGGCGTCGCCGAAGCTATGTCCCATCACATCGTTCACGTGCTTAAAGCGGTCCAGGTCCATCATCAGCACGTAGACCGAGCCGCCGCGCTTCTTGGCATCAGCCAGCGAATCATTCAGCTTGAGCAGGAATTGCGCGCGGTTCGGCAGGTTGGTCAGCGGATCCCAATACGCCAGCCGTTTGATTTCCTGCTCACGCTTGGCGATACCGTCACGCATGCTGCCGAAGGCATTGGCCAGCGCCCCGATTTCGTCGGCGCGCGAACTGGCGATATCGATCTTGTAATCGCCCTGTTCCAAGCGTTTTGCGGTGTCGGCCAGTTGCCGCAGCGGCTGGGCGATCCGTTTCGCGGTCAGCACGCTGGCGACGGCGCAAATGATGATGCCCGCCACCGTCAGGCCGAGCAGCCAGCGCTCCAGGCGCGCATACTCGGCGGTTGCTTCGTCAATCGACCGGCCCAGCATGGCGACCGCCACATGGCCGCCGTCTTCGCCGATCGGCGTCAGGCGCACGCTGAAGCGGTCGTCGCCGATTTCAAGGTCGAAGGCATCAGCCGGCATCGGCCCCATGCCCTGCAGCTGCGTCACAATCGAGCCAATCGAAGCCGGTGGCCAGCTGGAAGCAACCGGCAGCCAGTTGCCGCGTGCATCGCGCGTCATCAGCAGGGTTTGCAGCGCCGTGGTTTCACGCATATCGCGCGCCAGGCGCTCGTCCAGCGGGAAAGCCATCACAACGAAACCGATGGTCACCGGCGCCTTCACCGGCACCACCACGATCTGGTACGGCAGCCGCTCCACCACCGCGACACCGTTGGCGCCATCCGACTGCTCCGCCTTGTCCAGCATGCTCATGACCATGTGCTCCAGGCCGGCCGCCTGCGCATCGCTGGTGGAGGCAACCACTTTGCGCTCCGCGCTGACCAGCATCGTCATGGACGCCTTGATGCGGCGGCCGTGGTTGGCCAGCGCCGACTCAATGGTGGCGCGGTCCTCTTCGTCGGTATTGCCAACCGCCGCCAGGAAACCGGTATCGCGCGCCAGCAAGCGCGCGCCGTTGCGCAGGTTTTGCGCATTCTGCTCCATCAGCCGCTCGAACACCTTGCGGCCGTTGACCAGTTCGGATGCGATTGCGGTGCGGGCGTTGCTATCGATGCCACGCTGGATGACGACCAGTCCCACCAGCTGCACCACAATGAGCAGCACAAGGAACAGCGTAACGATGCGGCTTTCCAGGCTTCTGAATCGCATGGTATCAGTACGCCGGGGCGTCGGAGTCGGTCGATGGCGGCTTCAAACTCATTTTGAAGCTGGCGCTGGCGGCGCTGTCGCCAAGCCGGACGGCCTGCTCCAGGGCATTGCCGCCTACGATGCCGGGGTGCCAAGCCTTCAGCACATATTTGCCGGAAGGGGCGTCGACACTCACATTGCCATGTTCATCGGTCTTGCCGAAATATGGGGTATCGACAATGCGCACATAAGCGATCATCTTGTCGTGGATATTGCAGCCCAGGACCACGGTGCCTGGCTTTTCAAAGGTTTGCGGTTCCGCTGTCGTCCCCGAGTACAACTTCTGGTCAAACTTGTGCGGCGGCGAAAAGGAGTAGATGTGGTGCCGCACCTTGTCGTTGTTAGGGAAGTAGATCTTGCTGCCGGTCTGGATCACCGTCACCAAAGGAATGAACTTCAGTCCCTTCTGGCTGATTTCACCGGACTTCGGCGCCTTGGGCGGCGCCGTGGCGCCATCGGCCTCCAGGTACACGACCGCATCGGCCACCGGTTTGCCATTGGCGTCGACGACCTGCACGCTGATACCGCCAGCCGCCATCGCGGCGCCAGCGAAGAGAGAGGCCGCAAATGCGGCGGAGCGGATAAGGAGCTTGCTCGGCATCGTTCATTGTCTTGGACGTGGGAGCCTATTGTAGCGCCAAAAATGTGTTTCCAGTATTCATCATGTTGTCACATTTCGCTTTCAGAATTGCCGCGTTGCCCCTACCTGCCGGAACACCGTGAGCCCTCCTGCCGCCCTGCCGCACAGTGTGACCTACCTGCGCACCTCGCCCGACGAACTGCTTGGCCAGCATTTGCTGGACATCATCCAGCGCCGCCAGCTGCACGCCCTGTTCCAGCCCATCGTCCATATGCAAAGCGGCGAGATCATCGCCTACGAAGGACTGATCCGCGGCCCATCCGACAGCCCGCTGCATTCGCCGCTCAACCTGTTCCGCGTGGCGCGCGCCAATAACCTGGCGCGGGAAGTCGAGTACCTGTGCCGCCGCATCGTGCTGGAACGCTTCGCCGAGCTCAATTTGCCGGGCAAGCTGTTCCTCAACGTCAGCCCGGAATCGCTGGTGCGCCAACCGGACGGCATCCAGGGCGAAACCCTGGGCTACATCCACGAGTTCGGGATCAACCCGGCCAACGTCATCATCGAGCTGACCGAAAACCAGCCCACCTATGACTACGAGCTGATGCGCCAGGCGGTGCTGCACTACCGGGACATGGGTTTCCAGATCGCCATCGACGACCTGGGTGAAGGCTTTTCCAGCCTGCGCCTGTGGTCCGAACTGCGCCCGGAATTCGTCAAGATCGATATGCACTTCATCCAGGGCATCGACCACGATCCTGTCAAGCTTCAGTTCGTGCGCTCGATCCAGGAAATCGCCGACAAGTCGAACACCCTGGTCATCGCCGAAGGCATCGAAAAGGCGGCCGAACTGCTGGTGCTGCGCGACCTCGGCATCGCTTACGGCCAGGGTTATCACCTGGGCCGCCCGCACGCCCAGCCGGCCAAGGCCCTGCCGGCGGAAGTGGTAAAGGTGTTGGGCCGCAACGGCGTCGCGGTCTACCCGCAGCGCGCAGCCGAACGCAATGCGGTCAGCATCCGCAAACTGCTGCATGAGGTGGCTGCGGTGCCGCCCACCATGAACAACAACGACGTCTACGAGATCTTCCTGGCCGAACCCAAGCTGCTGATCATCCCGGTGGTGGATGCCGGCCAGCCGCTGGGCCTGATTTCCCGCTTCGAAATGATCGACCACTTCGCCCGCCCCTACCAGCGCGAACTGTACGGCAAGAAGCCCTGCACCCTGTTCATGGACCCGAAGCCGATCATCGCCGACATCGACACCAGCCTGCAGGACCTGTCGCGCCGCATGGCCGAATCGGATGCGCACCACCTGTTCAACGGCTTCATCATCACCGAAGGCGGCAGCTATACCGGCATGGGCACCGGCCACGACCTGATGCGCGAAATTACGCAAATGCAGATCACGGCGGCGCGCTATGCCAATCCGCTGACCCAGCTGCCGGGCAATGTGCCGATCAACGAGCATATCGACCGCCTGCTGGAAAGCGGTACCCGCTTCTGGGTCTGCTATGTGGACCTGGACCACTTCAAGCCCTTCAACGATGTGTACGGCTACCGCCGTGGCGACGACGTGATCCAGCTTACCGGCCACATCCTCGGCAAGCACGCCGACCATGGGCGCGATTTCGTCGGCCATATCGGCGGCGACGACTTTGTGATCCTGTTCCAGAGCGAGGATTGGGAGGAACGCTGCCAGGCCATCCTCGACGATTTCTCCACGGCAATTTCGGACTTCTACAGCAACGAGGACCGCGAACGCGGCGGCTACATCAGCGAAGACCGCCAGGGCAAAAAAGTGTTCTATTCCTTGATGAGCCTGTCGGTGGGCGTGATCCGCGTCGAGCCGCACCAGTTCTATTCCCACCACCAGATCGCGGCCCGCGCTGCTGATGCCAAGAAACAAGCAAAAAAGATACACGGAAACAGCCTTTTCCTCGATCGAAGGGTGCAAACGGGGGAGCTGTCGCCTATATTGAATTCATGAGTCCTTTCATCTACAGCCTGTGCCAGAAGCCCGTCGTTGGCATTGCCATGATGGCTGTAGCGTTATGCGAGTTCCCTCCCCTGGTCAAAGATGCCCCCATGAAACTGGACGCGGCGGGCAGCGTGGTGTCGGTGGATATTGAAGTGCCGGTCGACCTGAGCTACACGCTGCTGGTCGAAATGGCCAACCCCGCCGGCGAATCACTCAGCAAGCAGGAAGTCGCCATCCTCGGCGACCGCCGCCTGGAAGACTGCGGCGAAACTGTGGACCTGGAGAAAGTCCCGCGCAAGGAGCGCACCGCCTATGGCCGCGCCATGCCGTTCAAGGTTGAAGTGCGGCGCAAGTCCGACAATATGCTGGTACATTCGCGCCAGGTCACCACCATGTGCGTCGCCTCCAAATGGGCCAACCAGCGCTCGCGCAGCCTGGGCAATATTGCCCTGGTGCGGGGCGCATACAGCCTGCGGGTGGAAAATGTTTCGGCGCAAACTGGCCTGGAGCGGCTGAACGCGACGGTGATCCTGGCGCCGGGCGCCGAAAAGCCGCTTACTGCGCAGCGATAGTCTCTTCCAGCCGTCCGCTTTCAACCCAGCCCAAGGTGATCCGCCCGGTGCGCGGATGGACGTATTGCACTTCCGTGTAAGTGCCGTATTCGAACAGGGCTTGCAGCTTGTCGCCGCGCACGACAAAGGTTTCGCCCTGGCGGCAGCTGCGTTCCGGCGCCGAGTGGAAGTACAGCCTATCCTTGCCCGCCACCAGCCGCACGGCCTGCCATTCCGCCACCGCCACCTGCTGTTCGCGGGCGCGCGCCAGCAGCTGGCCGCAGTCCGGCGCCGCCTCAGCGCGGAGTGCTGCGAGCATCATGATGGCCAGGATGGGGACGGATGGTTTCATCGAAGTCAATGCTGCCATGGAAATGCTTGTCAGGCAATGCCGCGTCAAGCACGCCGCCCCGCAAGCCCGCCAGGTTGTGCTGCGCCAGCGGATGGCCCTGGGCTGCCGCCTTGCGGTACCAATGCATGGCCTCCCCCTCGTCCTGCGCCACGCCCTGGCCGGTGGCATACAGCACGCCGAGGTTGTTCTGGGCGGCGGCGTCGCCCTGTTCCGCAGCGCTGCGGTACCAGCGCACGGCCTGCACCAGATCGCGCTCGACGCCGTCGCCGCTGGCATACAGCACGCCGGCGCTGAACTGGGCCTGGGCGGATCCGCCCTCGGCGGCCAGGCTGTACCACATCAGCGCCTGCACCGTATTGCGCGCCACCCCGGTACCGTGGGCAAACATGCTGCCGAGCAGGCACTGGGCATGCACTTCGCCGCGCACGGCGGCCTTGCGCAGCCAGGCCATGGCCCGTTCGCAATCGGGCGCGACGCCGCGGCCGTTGAGATAGGCCTCTCCCAGCAGGGCCTGGGCGCTGGCGACACCCTGCTCTGCAGCCCGGCTGAACCAGCGCACCGCCATTTCCTCATCGAAGGGAACGCCACGCCCGCGCCGGTACATCTGGCCGAGATTCTGCTGGGCGGCGGGATCGCCCTGGCGGGCGGCGCGGCGGAACCAATAAACGGCTTCCACATCGTTGCTGCCGGTACCGCAACCGCGGTAATACATGGCGCCGAGCTGGTTCTGGGCGAAGGCCAGGCCTTGCAGGGCCGACAGGCGCATCCAGCTGAAAGCCTGGCGCAGGTCGGATTCGACGCCCTGGCCATTTTTGTAAAGAAGCGCCAGGTTGAACTGGGCGTAGGGATTGCCCCGCTGGGCGGGGCCAAGGAACCACCGGAAAATGCGCTCCCGGTCTGCCAGACGTTTGCCCATCGCCGCCTCCCATACCTCAGATTGTTATCTAAAGTATAAGAAGCGACTTCGGCTAGCCTTTGATCTTCCTCAAACTCAGAACTTGGCGCGGACGCCAAAGACAAAGTTGCGCCCCGGCAGCGGCGAGACGTCTTTCAACAGCGAGGTCGAAACGCGGATCTCGTCGTTCAACACGTTCTTCGCGAGCAGGAACCAGGTCAGGTCCATGTCCTTCAGTCGTTGAGTGTATGAGATATTCGCGTTGAGCTGGTTATAGGCACCAGTCGGAGTCGACTCGAAGGACGCCAGACGGTCTTGCGACTGGGCGTGGATCCAGGTCGCGCCAACGCGCCATTGGCTGCTGCGGTAGCCGATGGTGGCGCCAACCCGGCTGGCCGGCTGCAGCGGCAGGCTGCCGGCGTTCTTAAGGTCGCCATGCGAGGTGTCGGCGAACAGGCGGCCGTTCAGGCCCATGGCCAGCGGGTTGTACTCGATTTCCGCCTCGGCGCCGCGCACGGTGGCGTCGCCCTGGCTGAACAGGCGCTCACGGAACTGCTCGCCGTCGTGGCCTTCATGGCCTTCCTCGTCCACCTCGCGGCCGGTGACATGGCCGTAAATGAAGTCGGAAATACTGTTGTGGAACAGGTTAGCCTTCCAGCGGATCAGGCCGGCAGTCTTCTGCACCGAAAGTTCGACGTTGCGCGAGGTTTCCTTGCGCAAGTCTGGGTTGCCAAGATCGAAGGTGATGGTGGCGTGGTGCGGGCCGGCGGAGTAAAGCTCCTCGGTGCTTGGCGCACGCTGGGCGCGCGACAGCGTCAGGCCGGTGGCGTAGCCCGGCGTGAACGACCACAGCGCACCCAGTGCGCCGGATTGCAGCGAGAAAGAGCGGTCCAGGCCGGTGACTGGCTGGCGTTCGACGCGCTCCAGGCGCAGGCCGGCATTCACGCGCACCGGGCCCCATTCCTTTTCTTCGACCAGGAAGGCGGCCGAGGACTTGGAGCGGGTGGCAGGCACGGTGTCGTGCGCGTGGCCGTGCTCGTGGTCGTGTTCGTCGTCGTGCACTTGGCCTGGCTCCTCGGCAGCAATGGCAGCGAAGTGCGTCAGTTCGGTCTGCACGCCAAAGGTGCCGTGCCAGCCACTGATCGCCTTGTGCACCATCTCGGCGCGGGTTTCCAGCGCGCGGTTGGTGAACTTTACCTCTGGCGTGCCGTCTTCGGCGAGTTCGGCGTGGCGGTAATCGGTGTAGCCGGCTTTGAACTTGGCCGATTCGATGCCCGGCAGGATGTTCTTGATCAGGCTGTCGATGTCGTAGCGCGTCTGGTGCTGGTCGATGGTGGAGCCTTCTTCGCTCGGCACGCTGTATTTGTTGTCCAGGCCTGAGATGGAGGCGCCGACATAGCCCCAGCCGTCAATGTAGGAGCCGCCGAAGCCGCCGCCCTTCTCCTTGGTGCCCGAATGCGCCAGACGGCCGCCCGGGATCTTGTAGTCGCCCGACTGGCGCGCATTGGCATCCAGGTGCAAGGCCAGTTTGCCGATGGCGCCGTCGATGGTGCCGGAAGTGGCGTGGCCTTCATCCACGGTGCTGTAGCGCGCTTCGGCCTGGCCGGTCAGCTTTGGTTCAAGCGCTGGCGGAATACGTTCGTTGACCACGTTCACCAGGCCGCCAATCGCGCCGGAGCCGTACAGCAGCGCCGCCGGCCCGCGCAGGATCTCAATCTGGTGCGCCACCGCGCCTTCGGCCGACACGGCGTGGTCGTTCGATAGGCCGGAGACATCGGAAACGGCCATGCCGTTCTCCAGCATCTTCACGCGGGCGCCTTCCAGGCCGCGAATGATGGGGCGCGAAGCGCCGGCGCCAAAAGCGGACGACGACACGCCCAGCTCGGAAGACAGCGTCTCGCCCAGCGAGTTCGCCATCTTGTCGCGCAGTTCATCGCCGGACAGCACTTTGGCCGGCAGCAGGATTTGTTCGGTTTCGCCTTTGTGGAACGGGTTGGCGGTCACCACGACCTTGGTCACCTCGCTGTCTTCAGCGTGGGCGAATGCGGATACAGCCGACAGGACGGCGCCTGCCAGCAGGGAGTATTTGAATTTCATTGAAAACCTCTGGATACGACAAACGAAAAATGGTGCGTTACTTCGTTGTGTCAGACCAGGGGTGGAGCGCGGGAATCGTAGGCGCGTGCGGTACGTGAGCTGTGCGGCAGGCTTGGCACGACGCCGGCTTGCGGCGCACTGTACTCAAGCGTAGGGAAAGTGTAGCTCGGCGTATGGATCGCCGAAGCCAGCGAGGCAAAGGCCGCGCACTGGCTGCAATTATGGTCAAGCGCCAGGCCGGCACTCAGCCCGCCTTCGCTGCCGTCAACCGCCTGCTGCTGTTCGCTGCCATGGCGGTAATCCGACCAGTGCGAAACCGCGTGCGCCATCCCAAGCTGCTGGGACAGTACCAGCAGCAAGGCAAGCAATACATTCAGGATGTAGCGGTTCGCTCTCACGGCGGCCATTCTATACAAATTAGCCAAACTTGCGCAATGCATCACGTGCCAGGCCGGCGCCGATGCTGCCAAACAGGTCGCCTTCGACGCGGCGCGCACCCGGCACCAAGGCTGCGATGCGGTCGCGCAGCAGGCGAACCCCGCTGGAACCGCCGGTGAAGAAGATGGTGTCGACCTGCTCGCGCTGCACGCCGGCATCGGCCAGCAACTGGGTCACGGTGGCGCCGACGCTGTCGACCAGCTGCTCCACCGCACCGTCGAAGGCCACGCGCGTCACATCCAGCTGCACCGGCGGAGCGAAGCGGTCGAGGGCCAGCTGCACCGTGTCCTCGCTGGACAGGCCGATCTTGGCTTCTTCCACCTTCAGGGCCAGCCAGTGGCCGGAGCGCTCCTCGATCAGGTGCTGCAAGCGCTCCAGTTTGGCCGGTTCGCGCGCATCGCGGATCATTTCGGTCAGCTGCGCCTGCATCTTGCGGGTGTAAGCCTGGTTGATGGTGTGCCAGGTCGCCAGGTTGAAGTAGTAGCTGGATGGCACCTCCGCGCCGCTCAGGAACTGGCTGCCATAGCCCAGCAAAGGCATCACGCTGGAGAGGCTCAGGTATTTGTCGAAATCGGTACCGCCGATATGCACACCACCGGTGGCCAGGATATCGTCCATGCGCTCGGAGCGAGCCACACGGTCCGGCCCCAGGCGCACCAGGGTGAAGTCGGAAGTACCGCCGCCGATGTCGGCGATCAGGACCAGTTCTTCGCGGTCGATCTGCGACTCATATTCAAATGCGGCGGCAATCGGTTCGAACTGGAAGGCCACATCGCGGAAGCCGACGCTGCGGGCGATTTCCGCCAGGGTGTCCTCAGCCAACTTGTCGGCCACGGCATCGTCGTCGATGAAGTGCACCGGGCGGCCCATCACCACGTGTTCAAATTTGCGGCCGGCCGCGCTTTCGGCGCGGTGTTTGACCTCGCCGATGAACTGGGACAGCAGCAGCCGGAATGGCAGCGCGCGGCCGCCGACCTCGGTCTGGCCTTCCATCAGGCTGGTGCCCAGCAGGCTTTTCAGGGAGCGCATCAGGCGCCCCTCGCAACCAGCCAGGTATTCGGCCAGGGCGGCGCGGCCATAGCTGGTTTCCTCGTCCTCGGCATTGAAAAACACCACGGACGGCAATGTCATTTTGCCATCTTCGAGTTCCAGCATGATGGGATGGCCGGGGCGCACCCACCCCACAGTGGAATTGGAAGTGCCAAAGTCAATGCCGCACGCGTTTGCCATCTTGATCATCCGCTAAGAAAAGGGGCGGTATTTTACCAGAGCCAGCGCGGCTGGCGCACCACACTGCCGGCCTGTAAATGTGGATCACTTATTGCCATGTGGTAAGATTCCGTTAATGCGACCAACTAATCCACAACCTGCGCTCAACGCCGCCGAGCAGAAAGCCATCATCCTCCGGGAGGGACGCCGCGTCACCTCCTATGATGTTGCGCTCGTGGCCGGTGTGTCGCAGTCTGCGGTGTCGCGCTGCTTCAAACCCGGCGCCAGCGTGTCGAAATCGACCTACGCGCGCGTGATGAAGGCTGCCGAAGGCCTGGAGTACATTCCCAACGCCGCCGCGCGCAGCCTGATCACCCGCCGCACCAATATTGTGGCAATTGTGGTATCCCATTCCAGCATGCTGTACAACCCGGCCGCGCTGTCGGAACTGTCGCAGCAGCTGAACCGGCGCGGCAAGCGCGCCCTGCTCTTCACCATGCAGCACGAGGGAGAGATCGAAGGCATCCTGAACGACTTGTGGCAATTCCAGGTGGATGGTGTACTGGCAGCTTCCAGCGTCAGTGCGGCCCATGTGGCGGAATTCAAGCGCCGCCAGGTGCCGCTGGTGGTGTTCAACCGCAACCTGCGCGACCTGGACGTCAATAGCGTCATGTGCGACCAGCGCGATGCGGCACGCGTGCTGGTGAATCGCCTGGCCGATGCGGGCCATCGTCAGTTGGCCATTATTGCCGGCCCGAGCCTGAATTCGATCGCGCAGGAGCGCCTGCAAGGCGGGCTGGATCGCATCGCCGAACTGGGGCTGCCCGAGGCGCCCGTCTTCCACGGCAATTTTGACTACGCCAGCGGTGTGGCGGGCCTGCATGAACTGATTGCACGGATTGGCAAAGTGCCGGATGCGGTGGTGTGCGGTAACGACGCCATGGCGATGGGCTGCGTCGATGCGGCGCGCCAGCATTTGCATATCGATGTGCCGTCGGGCATGTCGGTCGTGGGTTTCGACGCGGTCGAGGGCTCGAACTGGCTTAGCTACGAGCTGACCACCATGCGCCAGCCTTTGCACAAGATGTCGGCAGCGGCGGCGGATTTGCTGTGCAACCTGATCGAGGCTGACAGCGACCTGGGAGAGATTGAGAAGCGCGTGTTTGCAGCGCAGTTTGTTGAAGGTGAGACGGCCCGCCTTGTTGCGCGGGCCGCTGCTCTGGCAGCCTAAACTCAGGCCGCTGCGATACGCTTGGCGATGTAGGCCAGCGATTCCTCTACCTGGTCCACCAGAATCAGGCACAGATCACCATCCTGCAGGCGGTCCATGGCGGTATCAATCGCCTTGAATTCACCCGTGATTTCGTCGATGCGCGTGGTGCGGCTTGCCCCCTGCAGGCCCTGGCGTAGCAAACCCACCACTTCGCCATCGGCACGGCCGCGCTGGCAGGCATCCTGGTACAGAACCACGTCATCGAAGGCCTTGCCCAGGATTTCGGTCTGTTCGCGGATATCCTGGTCGCGGCGGTCGCCGGCGCCCGAGATCACCACCGAACGGCGCTTGGCCGGCATCGCATCGACGGCTTTCACCAGTGCCAGCATCGCATCCGGGTTGTGGCCGTAGTCGGCGATCACGGTCGCGCCGCGGTACTTGAAGATGTTGAAACGGCCCGGCGCATTGTGGCTGTCGGTGGTGAAGGTCAGCAGGCCGCGACGGATTGCATCCCACTCGATACCAGCCGCCCACGCAGCCGCCACCGCAGCCATGGTGTTCTCCACCTGGAAGCCGATGGTGCCGTTGAAAGTGATCGGCACGTCGGACAGCGCGATACGCTGCTCGTTCTTGCCTTCCACCGCAACCAGCTGGCCGTTTTCCACGTACACGGTGCGCTTGCCCTGCGCCAGATGGGTCGCCACCACTGGGTGGTAACGGTCGGCGCCAAAGAAGATCACCTTGCCCTTGCACTTGGCCGCCATGGCAGCCACGATCGGGTCGGTCGCGTTCAGCACGGCGTAGCCATGTTCATCGACGTTCATGACGATCACGCGCTTCAGCACCGCCAGGTCTTCCACGGTGGTGATGTAGTTCAGGCCCAGGTGGTCGCCGGCGCCGATATTGGTCACCACGGCCACTTTGCAGCGGTCGTACGCCAGGCCTTCGC
Source organism: Pseudoduganella sp. OTU4001 (assembly GCF_038440195.1). Lineage (NCBI taxonomy): Bacteria > Pseudomonadati > Pseudomonadota > Betaproteobacteria > Burkholderiales > Oxalobacteraceae > Pseudoduganella > Pseudoduganella sp. OTU4001. Next base: position 70,275 of record NZ_JASATG010000020.1, read on the forward strand.
GCAGGATACCGCCGCGGGCGGTTTCGAACACGGCTGCGTCCACATCCGGGTGGTTCAGCACATTGCGCGCCGAACGCGGACCGGAGCAGTCGCCCGAATCGATCTGGCGGCCATTGACGTACACGCCGTCGGTATTGGTCATGCCCACGCGCAGGCCGCTGGCCGCCATCAAGTGCGCGGTCAGGCGCACGGTGGTGGTCTTGCCGTTGGTGCCGGTCACGGCGACCAGTGGGATACGGCCATCGTCACCTTCAGGGAACATGGTGTTGATGATCGCTTCGCCGATCGGACGGCCCTTGCCGTAGGACGGCGACAGGTGCATGCGCAGGCCAGGCGCGGCATTCACTTCCACCACGCCGCCATTCTGTTCCTCGATTGGACGCAGAACGGAATCGCACACCACGTCCACGCCGCAGATATCGAGGCCGATCATCTGCGCCGCCTCCACCGCGCGCGCCGCCACTTCCGGGTGCACGTCGTCGGTCACGTCGGTGGCGGAACCGCCGGTCGACAGGTTGGCGTTATTACGCAGGACCACGCGCTGGCCTTGCGGCGGCACGGAGTCGGCGGCCAGGCCTTGCAGCGCCAGGCGCGCCAGGGCGATATCGTCGAAACGGATCTTGGTCAGTGCGGTGCCGTGGCCGGTGCCGCGGCGCGGGTCGGAGTTGACGATGTCAACCAGTTCGCGGACCGAGTGCACGCCATCGCCCACCACGTGTGGAGGATCGCGGCGGGCTGCTGCCACCAGCTTGTTGCCGATCACCAGCAGGCGGAAATCGTGGCCGGCCAGGAAGCGCTCAACCATGATGTCGTCGCGGAACTCCTTCGCTGCGTTGTAGGCGGCGATGGTCTGTTCGCGGGTGGTGATGTTAACGGTCACGCCCTTGCCCTGGTTGCCGTCCTTCGGCTTCACCACGACCGGCAGGCCGATTTCCTGTGCTGCCTTCCAGGCGTCTTCCGCGTCTTCCGCGGTGCGGCCGGTCGGCACCGGCACGCCGGCGGCGTCCAGCAATTTCTTGGTCAGTTCCTTGTCCTGCGCGATGGTTTCGGCAATGGCGCTGGTGGAGTCCATTTCAGCAGCCTGGATGCGGCGCTGCTTGGAGCCCCAGCCGAAGCTCACCATCGAGCCTTCGGTCATGCGGCGGAACGGAATCTTGCGGGCGATGGCGGCGTGCACGATCGAGCCGGTCGATGGGCCCAGGCGCACGTCTTCGTCCAGCTCGTGCAGCTCGTGCAGCGCAGCGGCAAGGTCGAATGGCGTGTCATCCATCGCTGACTTGCACAGCTTCTCGGCCCACTCCATGGCCAGGCGGCCAACCGATTCCTCAGTATATTCGACCACGGTCTGGTAGATGCCTTCTTCCAGCGTCTGGGTGGTGCGGCTGAAGGTCACCGGGCAGCCGGCCTCCGCCTGCAAGCCCAGGGCCGCCAGTTCCAGCACGTGCGCCATCGGGATGGTGTCGGCATGGCCGTCAGGCTGCAATTGCGCCAGGCGTGGGAAGCGGGTACGCAGGCGTACCTCGAAACCAGGGATCTTGTCGACGGAACGTTCTTCCGGCGTGCACGAGATGATGCACTCAACGGCCGTATGGTGGCTCCACAGATTTGGACCGCGCAGCGCGCGGGTGCGAATAACTTCCATTCCTCGTAATCCCGTTTAGTTTTTCTTGGTGTTCCACTCGAAGGTGCGCAGTGCCGCGCCGATAAGGTCCGGCGACAGGCCCATGGCCCAGCCGGCGCCAATCGCTGCCAACACCGCTTCCTTGCGGTCTTCTTCGCTCGCCGGCAGGCAGGACGGCGGCAGGACTGCCAGTTCGTCGCGGCCGGCAGCCATGACGAAACCGCCATTGCGCAGGAAGACAGCGCGGCCGCCATCCTGGCGGTGCGAGTCGATGGCCGGCACATGTTCGTCCAGGCCGTAGAAAATCACGTCGCCGTCGCACAGATCGGCCATTTCAACCACTTGCGCGTCGGAGGCATTCAGCACGGCAGCGCCTTCCGGCAGCACCACGTCGACCTGGGTGCGCAGCACGCCGTACATCTGTTCCGGGCTGTGGATGTAGAACTCGCCCAGCTCTTCGTGGCCAGCGGCGTCGGTCACCACGCCCACGGTGCATTTGTCGTAGGAGAAGCCTTCGCTCAGGATCATACGGTTGGAGTTGGCGAAGACCGCCGCTTCCACATTCTTGTTGATCAGCAGGCGCTGGCCGGATTCCCATTCGGTCAGCGGGCCGCGCGCCACATGGCGGCCGTTCAGGTACACGCCCTGTTCGGTCGCGGTGCCGACGTAGCGGCCGCCCATTTGCAGCAGCCAGCCGATCAGGCGTGCGATCAGCGCGTTCTGGCGCGAACCGGCCACGCCGACGATAGGGATGCGGCCATCTTCTTCTTCCGCGAACAGCTGGTCGGCAATCGCATGGCCAACCGGACGCGCCATGCCGCCGGCGGCAGGTTTCAGGTGGGCCAGCAGGCCAGGGCTCGCGTTCACTTCGATGATTGCGCCGCCCTGCTCTTCCAGCGGTTTCGAGATATCGGCTGCCACCAGGTCAATGCCGGCGATGTCCAGGCCGATGGTGCGTGCCGCCAGCGCCGCCATTTCAGCGACAGCCGGGTGCACCAGGTCGGTCACGTCGTTGGCGACGTTGCCGTTGACCTGGATCAGCACCTTGCGGCCAGCTTCCACCAGCGAGTCCGGGGTCAGGCCCTGGCGCTTCAGGTCCAGCAGCACTTCTTCCGACTTCTTCGGCTCCACGATGTTCAGCGGGAATTCCTCGGTGGTGCCGCGGCGCGGATCGGTGTTGATCTGGGTGTCCACCAGTTCCTGCACGGTGGATTTGCCGTCGCCGGTCACCCACAGCGATTCGCCCATGGAGGCAGCCACCATGCGGCGGCCCACCACCAGCAGGCGGTGTTCGTTGCCGACGATGAATTTCTCGACGATGACACTCTTGCTGCCGCCGCGCAGGACGGCGATGTCGTAAGCCGCCTTGACGTCTGCTTCAGTCATCAGGTTCAGCGACACGCCACGGCCATGGTTGCCGTCATATGGTTTCACGGCGACTGGCAGGCCGATGTCCTGCGCTTCTTCCCATGCTTCGTCGGCGCTCTTGACCAGGGTACCCTCCGGCACCGGCACGCCGACCGATTTCAGCATGTCCTTGGTCATGTCCTTGTCGGAGGCGATGCCTTCGGCAATGGCGGAGGTGTTGTCGGTTTCCGCAGTCCAGATACGGCGCTGGCGGGCGCCGTGGCCCAATTGCACCAGGTTGCCGTCGGTCAGGCGGATATGCGGGATCTTGCGGTCGGTCGCGGCGTCCACGATGGAGGCGGTCGATGGGCCCAGGCACAGCGATTCGACCATCGAGGTCAGTTTTTCAACGGTGGCGGCCAGGTCGTATGGCTTGTCTTCGATGGCGGCCATCAGCAGGTCCCTGCCGGCGGCCAGTGCGGCGCGGCCAACCTGTTCCTGGCGGGTACGGAATGCCATCTTGTAAATGCCGCTGCCTTCGGCAGTCTGGCGGGTCTTGCCAAAGCCGGTACGCATGCCAGCCAGGTTTTGCAGCTCCAGCACCACGTGCTCGAGGATATGGCCGGCATAGGTGCCGTCGCGCAGGCGCTCGCAGAAGCCGCCGCGCTCACCAACGCCGCAACGGTGCTCGATCAGGCCTGGCAGGAAGGCCGTCAGGCGCTCATAAAATCCGGGGAGTTTGTTCGAAGGGTAGTTCTCAAGCTCGCCGATATCCAGCCAAGCCTCGATTACCGGGCGATAGGTCCAGATGTTCGGTCCGCGCAGATGTGTTACACGGAGAAACTCAATATCTTTCTTTTTTGTCATTTTTAGCTCTTGTACCTCTTGCGGTATACTCCGCCCGTCCTTCTATTTTCCCACTGTTTCGCAATTCTTGCCACTTGGCAAAGAGTGCCCGGAGTCTGACACACAATGATAACAAACCAACTTTCCTCTGAGCTGAGCCTGACAGAACTACCTGACAGGTGGCGCACAGAGATCCCGGCGCTGCTTGCACCTGACGAAAACGTACTCGGCGCGCTGGAGGTTGACCTCGATTCCCGACTCCACTTCAATAAAGGCCTGGTCATTATCACGGAGCGCCGCATTATGGCACGCGCCCCCGGGGAAACGGTATGGCGCGACTGGACCTATCGTCGTGGAATGTCTCTAAAACTGCACGACCACGCCGGCGTTGGGCATCTGGAACTGGTGGATGACAAAGAGCGCCTGGCCGCCTGGCGCTTCACCCTGGGCCAGAACCTGCTGGCGATCCGCCTGCAAGAAAACTTCGTACGCCTGCATGAAGCGCACGTATTCGGCAAACCGCTGCAGCAGGTGGAGCAGAACTCCTGCCCGACCTGCAAGGCGCCGCTGGAGCCGGACCAGGAAGAATGCCCGGTCTGCACCAAGGTGGTCCACACCCCGCCTTCGACCTGGACCCTGTTCCGCCTGTGGCGCTTCGCCAAGCCTTACCAGTGGCAGCTGCTGCTTGGTTTCGTGATGATGCTGCTGTCGACCGGCGCGCACCTGATCCCGCCGTACATCATCATGCCGCTGACGGACAATGTGCTGATCCCTTACCAGAACGGCAAGCCGGTCGAGCATATGCTGGTGGTGCAGTACATGGCCGCCCTGACCGGCGCCGCCGTGCTGGCGTGGATTTTCGGCTGGGCCAAGACCTATGTGCTGGCACTGGTGTCCGAGCGCATCGGCGCCGACCTGCGCACCACGACGTATGAACACCTGCTACGCATGTCGCTCGAATACTTCGGCGGCAAGCGCACCGGCGACCTGATGTCGCGTATCGGCTCGGAGTCGGACCGTATCTGCGTGTTCCTGTCGCTGCATCTGCTCGATTTCGCCTCCGACGTGCTGATGATCGTCATGACCGGCATGATCCTGTTCACGATCGACCCATGGCTGGCGATTGCGACCCTGCTGCCGCTGCCGTTCATCGCCTGGATGATCCACCTGGTGCGCGACAAGCTGCGTACCGGCTTCGAAAAGATCGACCGCGTGTGGGGCGAAGTGACCAACGTGCTGGCCGACACCATTCCCGGCATCCGCGTGGTGAAGGCGTTTGCGCAGGAGACCCGCGAAGCGACCCGCTTCCGCACCGCCAACAAACACAATCTGGCCGTCAATGACAAGCTGAATAAGGTGTGGTCGCTGTTCTCGCCGACCGTGTCCTTCCTGACCGAGCTGGGTATCCTCGTGATTTACGTGTTCGGCATCTGGATGATTTCGAAGCACAACATCACCGTGGGTGTATTGAGCTCCTTCGTGCTGTATGCCAACCGCTTCTACGGCAAGCTGGATTCGATGAGCCGTATCGTGTCGGTGACGCAGAAATCGGCCTCCGCCGCCAAGCGTATTTTCGACATCCTGGACCACGTTTCGAGCGTGCCGGATCCGGCGCAGCCAGCCAAGGTGGAGAAGGTGCGCGGCGATATCACCCTGCGCGAAGTGGGCTTCCGCTACGGTAACCGCGCGGTGAACCGCGGCGTGAACCTGGAGATCAAGGCGGGCGAGATGATTGGCCTGGTCGGTCACTCCGGCTCCGGCAAGTCCACCCTGGTCAACCTGATCTGTCGCTTCTACGACGTGGCGGAAGGCGCGATCCTGCTGGATGGCGTGGATATCCGCAACTACGCCGTTTCCGACTACCGCAGCAATATCGGCCTCGTGTTGCAGGAGCCGTTCTTGTTCTTCGGCACCATCGCCGAGAACATCGCCTACGGCAAGCCGAATGCCACGCGCGAAGAAATCATGAAGGCAGCGCGCGCCGCGCACGCCCACGACTTCATCCTGCGCCTGCCGCAAGGCTATGACTCGATGGTGGGTGAGCGCGGCCAGGGCCTGTCGGGCGGTGAGCGCCAGCGTATCTCGATCGCGCGCGCCCTGCTGATCGACCCGCGCATCCTGATCCTGGACGAAGCGACTGCCTCGGTGGACTCCGAGACCGAAAAAGAAATCCAGAAGGCGCTGGACAACCTGGTTGCCGGCCGCACCACGATCGCGATTGCGCACCGCCTGTCCACGCTGCAGCGCGCCAACCGCCTGGTCGTGATGGACCGCGGCAAGGTGGTGGAAGAAGGCCCGCACGACGAGCTGATGGCCAAGGAAGGCGCCTATTACCGCCTGTACCAGGCGCAGGCACGTAACGTCGACACCGACATGGATGACAAAGCAAAGAGCCGTGAAGATGATTAATTTTAGTTTGAGCCGCGACAGCTTTGGGAAGCTGAACCTGATCGACGCCAACGGCGTGCTGCACGAGAACGTCTCGCCGGTGCGCGCGTTCCCCATCCAGGCGCCGGAAGAAGGCCTGTCGCTGGTGAACACCGACGGCAAGGAAGTGGCATGGCTGGACAAGATCTCCGACCTGTCGCCGGAGATGGCCGACATCGTGCGCGAAGAGCTGGCCGGCCGCGAGTTCATGCCCGAGATCAGCCGCATCATCGACGTCGGCAGCTACGCCTGCCCATCCACCTGGACGGTCGCCACCGACCGCGGCGAGACCAGTTTCGTGCTGCGCGGCGAAGAGGACATCCGCCGCATCGGCAGCGTGTCGCTGCTGGTCTCCGACAGCCACGGCATCCACTTCCTGATCCGTGACCAGTTCGCCCTCGACAAGCACAGCAAGCGCATCCTGGACCGCTTCATGTAAGCCAAATTTGATATGGATCATGTGCCGTTGGTATTGCTGGACGGCACAATGTCTCAACTGCAATTGCGGAGAGACGCATGGATTCGATTGTTTTTGGCCCCGACCTGGCACTGGGCATTCCTGTGATGGACCAGTCGCATCGCATCATCTTCGATTTGCTGCAGTCCATCGATGCCTTGCCGCGCCCGGCCTTTGAGGAAGCGTGCCATCAACTGGCAGAAGAGTTCGCCCAAGATCTGGCGGAAGAGAACCACTTGATGGAAGCGATCGGCTACCCCCTCGCTGCCACGCACCGTGCGGCCCATGACAGTCTGCTGGCCTCGCTCGACCAGGCGTGCTGCCTGCTGGCGGCTGGCGATGAGTCCTCTGCGCGCCGGATGGTGCGCGCCTTGCCGGACTGGGTGGAGGCGCACATCAACACCATGGATCTGGCCCTGGCCATCGCCGCCTCAAACCTCAAGTGAAAAAAAGGGGCAGCCGAAGCTGCCCCATACACCCCCTACAGGTGAGAAAGTGGTTGCTACTCAGGCGACGGCGAGCTCCTGCGCCATGCCGCCGGAAGACATCGCCTCCAGTTTGCTGCGGTCGAGAATGCGCAGGTCGCGGTTATTCAATACGATCGAACCGTCCTGGCGCAGGCGGGCCAGCTGGCGGCTGACGCTTTCCACGGTCAGGCCGAGGTAGCCGCCGATGTCTTCGCGCGACATGCGCAACTGGAAGCTGCTTGACGAGTAGCCGCGCTGGGCGTAGCGGCCGGCGAGGTTCAGCAGGAACATGGCCAGGCGCTGCTCGGCGCGCATATGGCTCAGGAACAGCATCACCGATTGCTCACGCTGGATCTCGCGGCTCATGGTGCGGTGGAATTGCTGCAGCAGCCCTGGGATCTGCATCACCAGTTCCTGCAGGCGGCTGAACGGAATCTCGCACACTTCGCTGTCCTCCAGCGCAACGGCGTTGCAGCTATGCTGGCCGGCGCCAATCGCTTCCATGCCCAGCAGGTCGCCGGCCATGTGGAAGCCGCCGATGGTCTGTTCGCCGCGCTGGTTCACCTGCACGGTCTTGAAGTGGCCGAAGCGCACCGCATACAGGCTGTGGAAGCTGTCGCCCGTCTGGTACAGCGGCTCGTCGCGCGATACGCGGCGGCGGCGGGCAATGATCTGGTCCAGGCGGGCGACGTCGTCTTCCGCCAGGCCCTGAGGCAAGCACAGGCGGTTAAAACTGCACAGCGAGCATTTGGCGGCGACTGGCGCGCAATTCTTGGTGGTGTTTGCAGGGGTGATGGGGATAACCGGGCTCATGGTGCTGCTCCTTGTGTTCGATGGAGTCAGTATCGCGTCCCGGCGCATTTCCCGGTATCAAGCTTCCTGTGTAGTTGATGTAGTGGTTCCCCTACAGTACATTCAGATCAGTCCGTGCTCCAGGGCGTAGCGGGTCAGCTCGGCATTGCTGGACATGCCCATTTTCTCGAGGATGCGGCTGCGGTACGTTGTCACAGTGTTAGGGCTCAGATGTAGTTTTTCCCCGATGCGCACCAGCGATTCGCCCTGCGCAATCAGCTTGAACACTTCCAGCTCGCGGTTGGAAAGCTCTTCATGGTCGCCGCTGGGGCCGCCACCCACCAGGGTTGCCAATTTTTCAAGCAATGCCGGGCTGACATGCTTGCCGCCTGCCGCCGCCTTGCGCACCGCTTCCACCAGGGTGGTGGTCGGAGCGTCCTTGGTGAGGTAGCCGGAGGCGCCGGACTTCAGGGCGCGCACGGCGTAAATCTCTTCCGAATAAGTGCTCAGGACCAGGACGGCCATGCGCGGGTACTCTGCACGCAGGGTTTTCAGCAAATCCAGCCCATTTTTGCCGGGCATTTTGATGTCGACCAGGGCCACGTCGAAGCTGCGCTCGGCCACCCGGGCCATGGCTTCGACGGCATTGCCCGCCTCGCCCTCCACGCTGATATCGGGCGCGGTGCCGAGCATCAGGCGCACGCCGTTGCGTGCTATGGCGTGGTCGTCGACCAGCAGTACGGTGATCTTGTCACCCATTCTTGTCCTCCAAAGGCAGGCGCAGTTGCAGGGTGGTGCCCTGCCCAGCCTTGCCGCTGATTGTCAGTTCGCCGGCGAAGCGGCGGGTACGTTCGTGCATGCCGAAAAGGCCCCAGGATTCGCGGTCGGACAGGCCGGCGCTTTCGATGCCCTTGCCGTCGTCTTCCACCCGCAGCACAACGCAGTCGCCGTCGCGGTCGACCAGCAGGCGCGCTTCACTGGCTTCGGCGTGGCGCACCACATTGGTCAGCGCTTCCTGTGCGACGCGGAACAGCATGGTGCTGCGCTCCGCATCCAGCTCCAATGCCGCCGCCTCGGGCGTGATATTGCAGCTGCATTGCAGGCCGCTGCGCTGGGCTACCTGCTCGGAATACCATTCCAGCGCAGGCCAGATGCCCAGCTGGTCCAGCACGCTGGGGCGCAGGTCGGTGATCACGCGGCGCACGGTCTCGATGGCGTCCTGCGCCAGCTTGGCGGCGTCCTTCAGCAGCGGGTCGGACTGCTCGCCGCCGCGTTCGATCGCCACGGAGATGTAGGCTTTGATCCCGGTCAGCAGGCCGCCCAGCTCGTCGTGGATCTCCTGCGCGATGCGGGTGCGTTCGTGCTCTTTCAGCTTCTCCTGGTAGGCGGCCAGCTCGCGCAACTCCTTCTGCGACTGGCGCAGCACGCGTTCGGCCTGCGATTTTTCCTCGATCAGGCGCTGCTCGCGCAGCAGGCGGTCAATCGCGCCGGCCAGAAAGTCGAGGTAGCGGCCGTCGCTGTCCTTCACCAGGTAGTCGCGCGCGCCGCGGCGCATGGCTTCCGCCGCCACGGTGGCGCTGTCGGCGCCGGTCAGCATCATCACGGGGATGGTTGGCTGCGGCTCGCCCTGGTCGGCGGCCAGCCGGGCCAGGAACTCCAGGCCGGTCAGGTCCGGCAGGTGGTAATCGAGCAGGATGCAGTCGGGCTTTTCGCGCAAGGCGATATCGAGGCCTTCCTGGCCGCTTTCCGCTTCCAGCAATTCGCAGCTGAAGCCCGGCGCCTGCGCGAACGCACGGCGGCAGGCAATCCGGTCGACGATATCGTCTTCGACGATCAGGACCCTCACCGCGTTCATGGCAGCTCGCTGATGGTCCAGTACAGGTTAATCGAGCGCACAACTTCGACAAACTGGCGGTAATCCACCGGCTTGGTCATGTAGCCGGCCACGCCCAGGTCGAAGCTGCGCATCTTGTCCTGCTGCTCTTCGGAGGTGGTGAGCACGATCACGGGAATGCGGCGCAGCAGCGGGTCCTGCTTGATATTCTGCAGGAATTCGATGCCGTTCATGATCGGCATATTCAGGTCCAGCAGGATAATGCACGGCTGCTCGCTGCCCGGCTCGCGCAGGTATTCCAGCGCGGCCTCGCCGTTTTCCATCGACACCACGCGGTTGCCGACATGGACCTCCTTCAGCGCGCGCAGGATGGTCATCACGTCGACCTGGTCGTCTTCAACCAGCAGGATAGGCTTGCTCGTATTATTCATGCTTTCTCTTTCTTCTTCGGGAGGGTGAAGTAGAAGGTTGTGCCTTTGCCCAGTTCGGACTCCAGCCATACCCTGCCCTGGTACATTTCTACAATCTTTTTCACCAGCGCCAGGCCGACGCCGGTGCTCTCCACGCGGTCGCGCGGGGCCAGGGTCTGGAACAGCTGGAAGATCCGTTCAAAGTGGCGTTCCGCGATGCCCGGACCGTTGTCGCGCACATGGAAGCGCCAGTGGCGGCCTTCGTCGGACCAGCCGACTTCGATCTCGCCCTGCGGCTTGTCCATGTACTTGACGGCGTTCGACACCAGGTTGTGGAACAGCTGCTGGATACGGGTCGGTTCGCCCGCCACGGTCGGCATGCCCGGCATGACGGTGACCTTGATGTGGGCCGGCGGCGCCAGCAGGTCCACCACCTCGGCCACCAGCTGGTCCAGCTTGACCGGCACCACGGCTTCCTTGATGCGGCCCACGCGCGAGTACTGCAGGATGCCGTCGATCAGCGCGCCCATGCGGTGGACGCGGTTGATCAGTAGCCGCATATGCTCCTTGCCTTCTTCGTTGAACTTGTCGGCGTAGTCGTGCGCCAGCCAGTCGGCCAGCGAGCCGATGCCGCGCAGCGGGGCTTTCAGGTCGTGCGAGACGACATAGGCGAAATTGGTCAGCTCCTCGTTGGCGCTGGTCAGTTCCTGCAGCAGCTGCTGCGCCTTTTCCTCGGCGTGCTTGCGCTCCGTGATGTCGCGTACCAGGCCGGTGAACATGCGGCGGCCCCCGAGCCACATCTCGGTGACCGCCAGGTCCATCGGGAACACGCTGCCGTCGCGGCGCAAGCCCTGCACTTCGCGGCCCTTGCCGATGATGCGCTTTTCGCCGGTATCCAGATAGTGGCGCAGGTAGCCGTCATGCGCGTCGCGGTGCGGGTTGGGCATCAGGATGGAAACGTTGCGGCCCAGGACTTCGGCCTCCGGATAGCCGAACATGCGCTCGGCGGCAGGGTTCACGCGCTCAATGATCCCATGCTCGTCGATGGTGATGATGGCGTCCACCGCCGTCTCGAAGATGGCGCGCATGCGCGCTTCGCTTTCCTGCAGCGCGCGTTCAGCTTGTTTGCGGGCGCTGATATCGTGGATGGTGGCCATGACCATCGGCTGCATATCCTTGTCGGGCAGCGGCGACAGGCTGACTTCGACCGGGAATTCGGTGCCGTCCTTGCGGGTGGCGAACAGCTCGACGCCGGCGCCCATGGCGCGCGGACGCGGATGCTCGAAGTAATTGCCGCGCAGGCCCACGTGGCCGTGGCGGAAGCGTTCGGGGATCAGGACTTCCAGCGCCTTGCCCTGCAACTCGCCGGCACCGTAGCCAAACAGGGTCTCCAGCGCTGGATTGACCAGGACCAGTTGCCCGTCCTTGTCGATGATCAGCATGGCGTCGGTGGCCGATGCCAGCAGCCATTGCAGGCTGCGCTCCGCAATCGTTGAATGTGTCAAAGCCGGGTCCTGGTGATTGTCAAATCCTGTCATCCTATGATTGTAGCGCTCCCTGCCGCAAGAGGCCAAACTTGCGGCGTGCATGAAAAGTCGGACAAACTTGACCTAGGTCAAGCGGTGCTGATGACGCGCCTCCGGATGCCCGCTAAAGTGGCTCCAAATGCGGAGACTAGCCATGCAGCCTGAAGAAATCGACCATTGGACCACTGTCTTGTGCCAGCGGCGCGAGACGCTGGCTGGTCGCGACCTAGCCGAAATCGCGGCCATCGATGGCGCGCTGGAGCGCCTGCAGGCTGGCACTTTTGGCCAGTGCCTGCGCTGTGGTGCAGCTATTTCGGCCGGACGCCTTCAGGCCCAGCCCAGCGCCGCCATGTGCCTGGACTGCCAGGAATGGCAGGAGCGCCAGCGCGGCTTCGTTTGCTTTACAGCGGTCTAGCGCCATCGTCTGCGGTACGGTTTGCAGGCCGGACCTTCGCTCTCGGCGCCGTTGCAGATATGGCGGCGGCATTCCACCGCTCCCGGCTCGCCAGGAAGCGGGCAACGTTTGAACACTTCCCAATAGAGCAGCGGCTCGCGCGCCAGTTTGCGGCGGTTAGGCGCTTTGGCCTTCACGCGCGCCATCGCTTTGCGGGAAGGCGTTGCGTTCTGCTTTGCGACGGACGCCGCACGGAGCCGCGGTGCGGGACGCGCCGCCACGCGCGGGGGTGGTGCCGGCACGGCGTTTGGCGCGATGTCGGGGGCTGGGGCAGACGCCTCGGCCGCCGCTGGTGCAGGCGCTGGCTCAGGCGCTGGCGCTGGCGCTGGCACTAACGCCACCGCCGGCTGGGGCGCCGCCTGCTCAACTACGGGCGGCAACGTACCGGCCACTGCCGCCATATCCCGTTCCATCCCCACCCGCTGCACGAGCAGCACCGCCCCTACGGCCAGTCCCGCGAGGAGCGCGCCGCACGCCATCCAGAATACCGGACCACCCCGCGCACCCGGTGGCGGGTGTACGGCTGCTGGCGGCTGGCCGGGTGCCGGCGCCTCCTCAGTGTTCTCGTCATGTTCGTCCATAGGTGAAACATAGCAACAATTGCATCTGCCTGGCGCATGCTAAGATAATTACTCGATTGCAAATGGGACCCACCCGGCATGAAAGGCTTTCCAGGCTTCTTCCGCGATCTAGGACTCCAGCGAAAGCTGTTGTTGGTGTCTGTCTTTACGACGTTCGCGGCGATGCTGGTAGCCCTGTTTGCCCTGGCAAGCTATGACGTACTGGTTGCGCGCCCACGCCTGGTGCAGGACCTTGCCGGCCGCAGCGACCTGCTGGCGCTGAACCTGGATGCCGACCTCAATTTCGGCGACAGTACCGGCGCCGCACGCAAGCTCGACGCCCTGCGCAGCAGCCCCGAAATTTCGCGCGCCTGCCTGTTCACCGCCGACAAGCGGCTATTTGCCCATTTCAACCGCAGCGCCCTTCCCGAGCAATGCCCCTGGCCGCAAGAGCTGGGACGCCTTGGGCATCGCTTCAACGGCAATAAACTCCTGATGCTGTCCCCGGTACGCTTCGAACGCGAGGTGGTGGGCCATCTCGCCATCGACTACCAGCTTGAATCGACGTTCGAGCGCCTGCGACAGTATGGGCTGGTGCTCGGCGTGGTGTTCCTGACCCTGTTTGCCGGCGCCACCTTGTACGCCGCCGGCTCGCGGCGGCTGGTGACACAGCCCCTGCTGGCATTGTCCGCAGTGGCCGACCAGGTCACCCGGGAGCAGCGCTACGACCTGCGTTCACCAGTCATCAGCCAGGACGAAGTGGGCCGCCTGGCAAGTGCCTTCAACGCCATGCTGGCGACAGTGGCTGCACGCGACGCCGCGCTGCGGCGCAGCCAGGCCCTGCTCAATAACATCGTCGAAAAGTCCTCCGCCGTGATCTATGTGAAAGACCTGGATGGCCGCTACCTGATGGTCAACCACAGCTTCCGCATGATCCTGCCGCCCAACGCGCCGGAACCACTGGGGAATACGGACGAAATGCTTTTTGACGCGGAAACGGCGCACATCATGCGCCAGGGCGACCGCGCAGTGCTGGCTAGTGGACGCGCTTCGAGCTATGAAGAGACAGCGCCGGGTACCGCCGGCGGCGCGCGCACTTACATCTCGGAGAAGTTCCCACTGATCGATGAATTCGGCCAAATCTGGGCCTTGGGCGGAGTGTCCACCGATATTACCGACCGCAAACGCAGCGAACTGGAACTGGAGGAACTGGTCAACATCCGCACGCGCCAGATCGCCGACACCAACCGCGAACTGGCCGAGTCACTCGGGAGCCTGCAGCGCGCGCAGGACGAGCTGGTACGCAGCGAGAAACTGGCGGCACTGGGCTCCCTGGTGGCCGGTGTGGCGCACGAACTGAATACGCCGATCGGCAACAGCCTGCTGGCCGTCAGTACCCTGCTCGACCAGACCACGGCCTTCGCCGCGGCGGTCGAAAGTGGCATCAAACGCTCGGCCCTGAACACGTATATCGGAGATGTGAACAACGGCAGCCAGATCGTGCTGCGCAACCTGCACCGTGCGGTGGACCTGGTGGCAAGTTTCAAGCAGGTCGCGGTCGACCGGGCCACCTCGCAATGCCGCGAGTTCCAGCTGGATGAAATGGTGTCGGAGATCCTGCTGGTGCTGATGCCGACCTTTAAAAAGTCCGGCATCCGCGTCAGCCACCAAATTCCCCAGGGCATCGTGATGGCCAGCTACCCAGGCCCCTTCGGCCAGGTACTCATCAACCTGGTCAACAATGGCCTGATCCACGCCTTTGAAGGCCAGGAGGATGGCGAGATCGTCATCACCGCCTTGCCCGGGAGCGGTGACACGGTGGCGATCACGGTGCGCGACAACGGCATCGGTATCGCGCCGGAAAATATGGGCAAGATCTATGACCCCTTCTTCACCACCAAACTTGGACGCGGCGGTTCGGGGCTGGGTCTGAACATCGTCTACAACATCGTATACGGTGTGCTGGGCGGGCGTATAGACGTAAAAAGTGCCCTCGGAGAGGGCACCAGTTTTATCCTGACACTGCCGGTCAGGGTTTAGTGGATCTCCAGCTTGCGGCTGCCTTGCTGGGCTTTTTTCGGCAAGGTCAGTTCAAGCACGCCGCCTTCGAACTTTGCGCTGGACTTGGTGTCGTCAATATCATGTTCCAGCGTGAAGCTGCGATATTGCTCGCCAAAATAGCGCTCGCAACGCACGACGTTGCCGCCCTGCTTTTGTTCTTCACTACGCTTGGTTTCTGCCGCAATGCTGACACGGTTGCCGCTGATGTCGACCTTGATGTCATCCTTGTTGACACCCGGCAGGTCGGCACGCACGGTGTACGACTTCTCGTTCTCGTGCACGTCAATGCGGATAGGTTGCTGGCCCTCCCCTTCACGCGTGATATTTCCAAGCCGGAAGTCCCGGAACAAGTCTTCGAAATTGCGGAAGGGATCGAAACGGGCCAGTTCGTTGATTGGATCGTAACGCCTCAGGTTAGCCATGGCTTCCTCCTTTCTCTTGGTATCGGAAATGATAATTCCACCAGTCGGCGGTGGCTAAAGAAAAAGGCAATCGGACGCACAACCGGTCCTAAAAACCGGCTATGGCTCTACTGCACAACGCATTCGGGATCGGAAGTCTTGGAGGTGGCTGATCCTTGCGGATTGTTCTGGCTGATCGATTGCGGCATCCGCACCTGCACCGCCTGGTTTGGCGGCACCAGCACCAGCGGTGGCTGGCCGCCGTTTTGCGGTGGAGGCAGGTAGCCAAACTGTCCGGCATTCAGAACGACCGAGGGAGCTGCAGCACCGGCGCCAGGGTTTGGCGTCGCCTGCGCTGGCGTTGGGACACCGGCACCGATACCGCCAGGTAGCGTTGGGCCGACGCCGCCCGTTGGGCCGGCAGTCGGATTGGGCGAGGTGCCGCCGGGTGCTTGCGTGCTGGTTCCCGTACTGCCGCCTGGTGTTTGCGTACCGCCCAGGGTCGCCAGGCCGGAAACCATGGCCCATCGAAGCGGGTACAGC
>NZ_JASATG010000021.1:0-84605 GCF_038440195.1 Pseudoduganella sp. OTU4001
GGGGGGCGGCGGGGGCCCCCCCCCCGGGGGGCCCCCCCCCCGGGTTCCGGTTTAGAGGTTCGGCGCCAGCCAGCGTTCCAGCTGGTCCTTCTCCACGCCACGGCGAGCGGCCATGTCGTTGACCTGGTCCTCGTTGATCTTACCGACGGTGAAGTACTTCGACTGCGGGTGCGCGAAGTAGAAGCCCGACACCGCAGCCCCCGGGAACATCGCGAACGATTCCGTCAGCTCCATCCCGATTTCCTCAGCCGCCAGCACACGGAACACATCCTTCTTCACAGTGTGCTCAGGGCAGGCCGGATAACCCGGCGCCGGACGGATACCCTTGTACTCTTCCTTGATCAGCGCTTCATTCGACAGCGCCTCATCCGCCGCATAGCCCCACAGGTCCTTACGCACGCGTTCGTGCAGGTACTCCGCAAAGGCTTCCGCCAGACGGTCCGCCAGCGCCTTCAGCATGATCGACGAATAGTCATCGTGCGCATCTTCAAAGCGCTTCTCATACTTCTCGATGCCCAGGCCCGCTGTCACAGCGAACATGCCGATGTAATCCTGCTTGCCCGAAGCCTTCGGCGCAATGAAGTCTGCCAGGCACTGGTTAGGGCGCTGCACGCCATCGATCACCGGCTTCAAACCCTGCTGGCGCAGGCCGTAGTAGGTAAACGCCACTTCCGAACGCGTATCGTCGGTGTAGATTTCGATATCGTCCTCATTGACCGAGTTGGCAGGCAGCAGCGCGATCACGCCGTTGGCGGTCAGCCAGCGGCCCTCGATGATCTTCTTCAGCAGGGCCTGGCCTTCCTCGTACACCTTGGATGCCGCTTCGCCGACCACGGAGTCGGTCAGGATGGCCGGGAACGGACCCGCCAGGTCCCAGGTCTGGAAGAACGGACCCCAGTCGATGTAGTTGGCCAGCGTGGCCAGATCTACATTCTTGAACATGCGGCGGCCGACGAACTTCGGCTTCACCGGCGCAAAGTCCAGCTTCATCTTGTTGGCGCGCGCGGTTTCCAGCGACACGGTCGGCAGCGCCTTCTTGTTGGCGTGCTGTTCGCGGATACGCGCATAGTCGTGGTCCAGTTCTTCCACGAACTTGTTGCGCTGCTCGTCGGTCAGCAGCGACTGCGCCACCGAGACTGAGCGCGAAGCATCCGGCACGTACACCACCGGACCTTCGTAGTTGTGGGCGATCTTCACTGCGGTGTGGGCGCGGCTGGTGGTCGCGCCGCCGATCAGCAGAGGGATCTTCAGCATGCGGAAGTGCTCGTCGCGCTGCATCTCCTTCGCCACGTGCGCCATTTCTTCCAGCGACGGCGTGATCAGGCCGGACAGGCCAATGATGTCCGCGTTCTCCGCCTTGGCCTTGGCCAGGATTTCGGAGGCCGGCACCATCACGCCCATGTTCACCACTTCAAAGTTATTACACTGCAGGACCACGGACACGATGTTCTTGCCGATATCGTGCACGTCGCCCTTCACGGTGGCGATGACGATCTTGCCCTTCGGCTTGGCGACGATGCCGGTACGGGCTTCCTCCGCCTTCTTTTCTTCCTCGATGTAAGGGATCAGGTGGGCCACGGCCTGCTTCATCACACGCGCCGATTTCACCACCTGCGGCAGGAACATCTTGCCCTGGCCGAACAGGTCGCCGACGATATTCATGCCGTCCATCAGCGGGCCTTCGATCACATTGATCGGGCGGCCGCCGGAGGCGAACACCTGCTGGCGCATTTCTTCCGTATCGTCGGTGATGAACTGGGTAATGCCATGCACCAGCGCGTGCGCCAGGCGCTTCTCGACCGGCGCGTTGCGCCATTCCAGGTTGGCCGCTTCCTGCTTGGCGCCGCCCTTCAGCGAGGCCGCGAATTCGATCATGCGCTCGGTGGCGTCGTCGCGGCGGTTCAGCACCACGTCTTCCACGCGCTCGCGCAGCTCCGGCGACAGGTCGTCATAGACGCCGATCATGCCGGCGTTGACGATGCCCATGGTCATACCGGCCTTGATGGCGTGGTACAGGAACACGGTGTGGATCGCCTCGCGCGCGGGGTCGTTGCCGCGGAAGGAGAACGACACGTTCGACACGCCGCCGGAAATCTTCGCGTGCGGCAGGTTGTTCTTGATCCAGCGCGTGGCTTCGATGAAGTCCACGGCGTAGTTGTTGTGCTCTTCGATACCGGTTGCGATGGCGAAGATGTTCGGGTCGAAGATGATGTCTTCCGGCGGGAAGCCGACCTTGTCCACCAGCGTGCGGTAGGCGCGCTCGCAGATTTCGATCTTGCGCTGGAAGGTGTCGGCCTGGCCCTTCTCGTCGAAGGCCATGACGATCACGGCGGCGCCGTAACGGCGGCACAGCTTGGCCTGGCGCAGGAATTCCTCCTCGCCTTCCTTCAGCGAGATCGAGTTCACGACCGCCTTGCCCTGCACGCACTTCAGGCCCGCTTCAATGACCGACCACTTGGAGGAGTCGATCATGATCGGCACGCGCGAGATATCCGGCTCGGACGCGATCAGGTTCAGGAAGCGGGTCATGGCGGCCTGGGAATCCAGCATCGCCTCGTCCATATTGATGTCGATGACCTGGGCGCCGTTTTCCACCTGCTGGCGCGCGACGGACAACGCCTCGTCGTACTGCTCGTTCAGGATCATGCGCGCGAAGGCCTTGGAGCCGGTCACGTTGGTACGCTCGCCCACGTTGACGAACAGCGAGTCGTCGTCGATGGTGAACGGCTCCAGGCCGGACAGGCGCTGCGCCACCGGCACATGCGGCACGGCGCGCGGCTTGGCGGTCGACAGCAGCTTGGCGACGGCGGCGATGTGGTCAGGCGTGGTGCCGCAGCAGCCGCCAGCCACGTTGATGAAGCCCGCGTCCGAGAATTCGCGCAGCAGGCGCGCGGTGTCGGCCGGCAGCTCGTCGAAGCCGGTGTCGCTCATCGGGTTAGGCAGGCCGGCATTCGGATAGATACAGACGAAGGTATCGGCGATCTGCGACAGCTCCTCTGCGTAAGGACGCATCAGGGTTGCGCCCAGCGCGCAGTTCAGGCCAATGGTCAGCGGCTTGGCGTGGCGCACCGAGTTCCAGAAAGCCGGCACAGTCTGGCCGGACAGGATACGGCCGGAAGCATCGGTCACGGTGCCCGAGATCATCAGCGGCAGGCGCTCCTTGTCCTGGTGCTCGTCGAAGTACTGGTCGATGGCGAACAGCGCCGCCTTGCAGTTCAGGGTATCGAAGATGGTTTCCACCAGCAGCACGTCGGCGCCGCCATCCACCAGGCCGCGCACCTGCTCGTAGTAGGCGGTGACCAGCTGGTCGAAGGTGATATTGCGGGCGGCCGGGTCGTTCACGTCCGGCGAGATGGAAGCGGTCTTCGGGGTCGGGCCCAGCGCGCCGCAGACGAAGCGCGGCTTATCCGGAGTGGAGTACTTGGCGGTGGCGGCTTTCGCCAGCTTGGCCGCTTCCACGTTCATTTCATAGGCCAGGTGGGCCATGAAGTAATCGTCCTGCGCGATGGTGGTGGCGCCGAAGGTATTGGTCTCAATCAGGTCCGCACCGGCCGCCAGGTAGCGCTCGTGGATCTCCTGGATCACGTGCGGCTGGGTCAGCGTCAGCAGCTCGTTATTCCCCTTGACGAACAGCTCGCGATGACCGCTACCGGCCGGCGCCGCGAAATCGGCGAAGCGCTCGCCGCGATATGCCTTCTCGTCCAGCTTGTACTGCTGGATGATGGTACCCATCGCACCGTCCAGGAACATGATGCGCTTCGCGAGGATCTCGCGCAGCTGGGCTTCGGTCTTGGAGGTCGGACGGGTGGTGTTGGTCATTTTGATATCGCGGGTTGGGCAACGTGGACCTGAAATTATACGGCAAAGCAGCATTTTCTTCCTGCAAGCCCTTGTTTCTCCGCGAAAAATTCTGTCCACTTCGGGGTCAGGAACAAAAGTGGACAAAACTTGTCATTTAGCCATAAATGTCGCAATTCGTTCCTGACCCCAGGATGACATTTGTGTCGGGAATGCACAAATCTTGTGTTGCCAGGCGGCTACCAAATGGCTGGCTGGCGGCCTACGATGGCTCCATCAACCAACCACTTGAAGGAGTCACAAAATGCCTATCCTGAATATCACCGTCAGCGGCACCCCGGACAAAGTGCCTGCCAAAAAAGTGAATGACCTCCTGATGAAGCACACCGGCGCCATCTTGCACAAAGCACCGGCACTGACGGCCATCGCTGTCCACTACACGCCGCGCGAGCAGTGGTTCGTGGGCGGCGAGTCGCTGGCGGAGCTGGGCAAGTCGAGCTTCTTCTTCGATATCAAGATCACCGACGAAACCAATACCGCCAACGAGAAGGCGGCGTATATCGCGGCGGTGTACAAGGACTTGCAGGAGCTGCTGGGCGAGCTGCATGAGGTGAGTTACATCCACATCGACGACGCGCGCCCAGCCGCCTGGGGCTGGGGCGGACTTACGCAGCAATTCCGGGCAGTGCAGAAGATGCTGATGTAAAGACTGCCTTGTCGATCACGCGCCGTTTTTCCGAGCGATGGCCTTTGGTGAATTTCCATTGCAGGCGGCGCAGCAGCAGGTCCTCGGCGCCAAAGCAGGCGAGCATGCGGCCGGCGCTCGGGCGGCGGCCGCTGATCGTGATGCATAAAACACCGTCCACGTCGCGCATGCGGCGGAAACGCAGGCGCTTCCAGTTTTTCAGCGGCATGCCGCCCACATCCTGGAACAGCAGGGTGCCGATGGTGTGCGCCGAGCCGTGCGAAATTCCGGTCGCGCCGGCAATTGCCATTGCAAGCGATTCCTCCTCCCTGCGCTGCGCTGCATCCTCATGAAACTGGCTGACGGAGTAGGGCGCCTTCGACTGGTCCATCCCAATTTCATGGCGGAAGATCATGTGGCGCAGCGGCCGATAGGGATGGCCGAACCAGGCACGGAAACGAAATGTGCCGCCCTGGTGGTAGTCGGTGGTGAAATTGCATTCGCCACCGGGCCCGGCACGCTTCACTTGCCCATGGTCCGCGTAGTCGTGCAGCTCGCGGTAGCGCGCTTCGACCAGTTCCAGGAATGAGGAGGCATTCATATTGGCCTTTCTTCTTTATACATGGCGGCCGCGTAATCGACGAAGGCGCGTACCTTCGGCGACAGGTGGCGGTTCTGCGGGTAGAGGGCGTACAGCTCGCGCGGCTTGGCGGTGTAGCCGGGCAGGACTTCCATCAGCGCGCCGCTGGCCAGTTCTTCGCGCAGGATGAAGGCGGCGGCGTTGGCGATGCCAACGCCTGCCACCGCTGCGGCGCGCAGGGCGATATTGGTGTTGGCTTGCAGCGTGCCGCGCACGGCGACGGTCTGCTCGGCGCCATCCGGACCGGTCAAGGTCCATTCATTGGGGCGGGCGGCGCCGGTGTAGACCAGGCAGTTGTGCTGTACCAGGTCGGACGGCGTGGCTGGCGCGTCGTGCTGGCGCAGGTAGGCGGGGCTGGCAGCCAGCACCACCTTGCTGGTGGCCAGACGGCGGGCGACCAGGGTCGAATCGGGCAGCTCGCGCGCCAGGCGCAGGGCGACGTCAAAGCCGTCCTCGATCAAATCCACCATGCGGTCGTTGCACACCAGGTCCACCTGCAGGCTTGGGTAGCGCGCCAGGAAGCCCGGCAGCCATTGCGCGACTTCGATGGTGCCGAAGGCCATCGGCGCGTTGATGCGCAGCGTGCCGGTGGGCTCGGCCTGGTGCCGGCCGACGTTGCGGTCGGCATCGTCCAGGGTGTCGAGCACCTGGCGCGCGGCTTCGTAGTAATCGCGGCCGGCGTCGGTCAGGGCGAAACGGCGCGTAGTGCGGTTCAGGAGCTGGACGCCGAGATGCTCCTCGAGCTGGCGCACCTGGCGGGAAACGATGGTGTGGGAGATGCCGAGGGCGTCGGCGGCAGCCGTGAAGCTGCCCATTTCAACCACGCGGCGGAGCGCGCGCAGCGCCGCGAGTTGGTCCATTTACTGGAAACGCTGCCCGTCGAGCGGGAAGCCTTTGATGAATTCCGCTGCGGGCAGGCGTTTGCCGCCCGGTTTTTGCAGCTGCGTCAGGCGCAGGGCGCCTTCGCCGCAGGCAACGATGATGCCGTGGTGGGCGTCGGCGGCAATCACCTGGCCCGGGGTGGCGTTGCTGCCTTCATCCAGTACTTCCGCACCCCACAGCTTGATGACTGTGCCAGCCACGTCACCGTGCGCACCAGGGAAAGGATTGAAGGCGCGGATCTTGCGGCTGATCTCGCGCGCAGGCTGGGTGAAGTCCAGCGCCGCTTCTTCTTTCAGGATCTTGTTGGCGTAGGTGACGCCTTGCTCCGGCTGCGGCACGGCTTCCACCACGCCTTGTTCCATCTTGCGCAGCACCTTGACCATCATCCTGGCGCCCATGGCGGCCAGCTTGTCGTGCAGGGTGGCGGTGGTGTCCTGGGCGGTGATCGGAGTGCGCTCGATCAGCAGCATCGGGCCGGTGTCCAGGCCTTCTTCCATTTGCATGATGGTGACGCCGGTTTCGGCATCGCCCGCTTCGATCGCGCGGTGGATCGGGGCGGCGCCGCGCCAGCGTGGCAGCAGCGAGCCGTGGATATTCAGGCAAGGCTTGATGTCGAGGGTGGAGCGCGGCAGGATCAGACCGTAGGCGGCCACCACCATCACGTCGTAATCGGTGGCCAGCAGGCGTTCGTGGGCGGCTTCGGCTTCCGCTGCGCGCTGCGGGTCCTTGGCGTCCATGCGCAGCGACAGCGGTTGCAGCACCTCGATGCCGTGCTTGACGGCATATTGCTTGACCGCCGACGGCTGCAGCTGCATGCCGCGGCCAGCCGGGCGGTCAGGCTGGGTCAGTACCAGGGGAATCTCGAAACCTGCTTCGTGCAGGGACTGGAGGGCAACCGCCGCAAATTCAGGCGTGCCCGCGAAGATCACTTTCATGCTTCCCCCCGCTGGTATCAGTAACGGCGACCGGAGGCGCGCAGCGCTTCTTCGCGCTGCATGCCACGTTCTTCTTTTTGCAGTTTGGTCTTGATACGATTGCGTTTCAAGGGAGACAGGTATTCAACGAAGACCTTACCCTTCAGGTGGTCCATTTCGTGCTGGATGCAGACTGCCAGCAGGCCGTCGGCTTCCAGTTCGAAGGCTTCGCCCTTCACGTTGAAGGCGCGCACTTTCACCTTGGACGGGCGCTCGACGCCGTCATAGATGCCAGGCACGGACAGGCAGCCCTCGTCGTACACCTGCTTGTCTTCGCTCGACCACAGGATTTCCGGATTGATGAAGGCGGTCAGGCCGGTTTTGTCTTCAGTCGTATCGATCACGACGACCTGCTCGTGCACGTCGACCTGAGTGGCGGCCAGGCCGATGCCTGGTGCGTCGTACATGGTTTCCGCCATGTCTTCCACCAGTTTGGCCAGGCGCTCGTCAAATACGGCGACGGGTTTGGCGACCTTGTGCAAGCGGGGATCAGGGTAGCGGAGAATATTCAGTTTCACGGGTAATATCTTAGTCAAACGACAATAAATGTGCGGCGAATGTGCGGGAAAGGGCCCATATTACGTGTGCACGGTTGCTCCTGTGACACGATTTCCTTGCTTGATCAGGGTAATATGGGCAGAATTTGATTCAGTGAGGCAAGCCTTTCAGGCCTTCCGTCATTGCCGCACCTAACGGATATATCAATGAAAAATTTTAGCACAAGCAGCAGCCGCCTGTTGGCCGCCGCCCTGTTTTGCGGTGTGACGGCCGTTTCGGCCCAAGCCAAACCGCTCGTCTGCGAATTCAAGCCTAACGCTCCTGATAGCCACACTGTGGTCAAGGGCGACACCCTGTGGGGCATCGCCGGTACCTTCCTCGACAAGCCATGGTGCTGGCCGCAGGTATGGGGCATGAACAAAGAAGAAATCGCCAATCCGCACTGGATTTATCCGGGCCAGATCGTCTGGTTCGACCGTGAAGCCGGCCGCTTGCGCCTTGGCAATAAAGTCGGTGGCGATGGTTCCGCCGGTGGCGCCGGCGATATGCGCCTGTCGCCACAGCTGCGCATGCAGGGCCTGGGCAAGGATGCGGTGCAATCGATCCCGTCCGGCGTGATCGAGCCGTTCCTGAGCCAGCCGCTGATCATCGAGGAAGATGAACTGAAGAATGCGCCGCGCATCATTGCCACGCGCGGCAACCGGGTCTACCTGGGCAAGGACGACAAGGCCTATGTGCGTGGCGACCTGAAAGGCGGGACCTCGTTCCAGGTGTTCCGCCCTGGCAAACCGCTGAAGGACCCGATCACCAAGGCGGTCGTGGCGCAGGAGGCCTTCTACCTGGGCACGCTGAAGCTGGATGCGCCGGCCGAGGCGGGCAGCGATGTCCACACTTTCAAGGTGCAAAGCGCCAAGGAAGAAATGGGCAAGGGCGACATGCTGATGGCCATGCCGCCGATGCCAATGCAGAACTACGTGCCGCACCCTCCGGAAATGGAGGTCAATGCGCATGTGCTGGCGGTCTACGGCGGTGTCACGCACGCCGGCCAGAACCAGGTTGTCAGCATTAATCGCGGAAAGGTTGACGGACTCGATATCGGATCTGTGCTGCAGCTGTACCATCGGGGTGACACGGTGAGCGATCCGGGCGGCGATAAAGGCTGGCACGGCTTGCGCGATCCGAAGGTCAAGCTGCCGGATGAACGTGTGGGCAGCTTGTTTATCTTCCGCGTGTTCAAGCATGTGTCGTACGGCTTGATCATGCAGGTGACTGAACCGATCGTTGTGGGGGATGTCGCCAAGACAGCGGAGTAATTCCCATGGCCGTGCAGGACACGGACGCCCCCATCCCCGCCTGCCAGGATCCCGACAGCCTGGCAGTCTGGCTGCGCCTGGCAAACTCGCCGGGCGTCAGCCATCACGCAGCGTATGAGCTGCTGCAGTTTTTCCAATCCCCTCAAGCTGTTTTTGCCGCCGCCAACGAGCGCCTGGCCGGGCCGCCTGCGTGCAGCGACGCCGAGCCGCCAGCGCCCGCCGCCGGCACCCGGCCGCGCGGGCTGCTGCGCTTCGAGGCGGCCGACGACCCGGACGACCCCGGCGGCGCGACGCTGATTTCGCGCGCGGCGGCCCGTCTGCTGGCCGGCCCGATGCCTGACCGCATCCGTGCGCTGGCGGAAACCACGTGGGCCTGGGCGCAGCAACCCGGCAACCACCTGGTCCTGCTGGGCTCGCCCGACTACCCGCCCAGCCTGCGGCATATTGCCGATCCGCCGCTCGTGCTGCACGCCAAGGGCGACATCAGCCTGCTCCAATGCGAGTCCGTGGCGGTAGTGGGCGCTCGCAACGCCACTACCCAGGGCAAGGCCAATGCACGGCATTTTGCCGAGGCGCTGTCGCAGGCGGGAATGCTGGTGGTCTCCGGCCTGGCCCTGGGCATCGACGCCGCCGCGCATGAAGGCGGCCTGGCGGGCGGCAGCGGCACGGTGGCTGTCATCGGCACCGGCATCGACCGCATCTACCCGCGCCGCAACGCCGCCCTGGCGCACCGCATCGCGGAGGAGGGCTGCCTGCTTAGCGAATTCCCGCTTGGCACGCACGCCCAAGCGCGGAATTTCCCGATCCGCAACCGCATCATCGCCGGCATGGCGCGCGCCACCCTGGTGGTGGAGGCGGCACAGCGCTCCGGCTCCCTGATCACGGCCCAGGCAGCGGCCACGGCGGGGCGCGACGTCTACGTGCTGCCCGGCTCGATCCACGCGCCGCAAGCGGTCGGCTGCAATGCCCTGATACGCGGCGGCGCAACGCTGGTCGCGAGCGCGGAGGACTTGCTGGAAGACCTCGGTTTGCGCAAGCCGGGCGCGCCTGCCGCGATCGAACTGGACGAGCTGGCGGACAGCCTGCTGAAGGCGCTGGGCCATGACCCGATTGGCGCCGATGAACTTGCTACAAGGTTGCAACTTGACCCAAGTGACATGCAGGCAAGCTTGTTAACATTGGAACTGGCCGGTGTGGTGGAAAGGCTGCCTGGCGGTGTTTTTCAGCGTTTGAAGGCACCTTGAACCGCCGCGAAGCTTGTGCCGGGCGCGCAGAAGCTGCTAAAGTAGCGCCATGTTTGACATCCTGGTTTACCTGTACGAGACCTACTACCGCCCTGATGCCTGCCCAGAACCTGCAGCATTGGCAAAGAAACTCTCCGCAGTCGGTTTCGACGACGTAGAGATTTCCGAGGCGCTGGTCTGGCTGAACGATCTTGCCGCCATGGCTGGCGTCGAGCAGTCGTTGACGTCTGCCTCCACGGGCACGCGCTTCTACGTGCGTCAGGAACTCGATGTACTCGGCGCTTCCGCCATCGGCTTTATCCAGTTCCTGGAGAGCGCCGGCCTGCTGTCCCCGCTGCAACGTGAAATCGTCATCGAACGCGCCCTGGCGCTGGACGAGGCGCCGGTTTCGCTTGGCAAGCTGAAAATCATTGTGCTGATGCTGCTGTGGAGCCAGGGCAAGGAGCCGGACGCCCTGATGTTCGACGACCTGTTCGGCGCCGAGGAAGACCAGGCGCCACGCCTGTTGCACTGAGCACACTCTTGCCAGCGTTACCCTGCGCCGGCCATTTCCGTATTAATATTCGCTCCAAAGTGACTTTACAAAGAAGTCACTTTGACATCGCTTACTTACTAATGTTGTATGATGCGCCCTGCCGCATACACCGACGAGAACTATAAATATGAGTAAAGCCCTCATCATCGCTGAGAAACCTTCTGTCGCGAACGACATCGCGAAAGCCCTTGGCGGCTTCAGCAAGCACGATGAGTATTTCGAATCCGACGACTACGTGCTGTCCTCCGCAGTGGGTCACCTGCTGGAAATCGCCGTGCCTGAAGAGCACGACGTCAAGCGCGGCAAATGGACTTTCACCCATTTGCCGATGATCCCGCCGTACTTTGCGTTGAACCCGATCGCCAAGACGGAATCGCGCCTCAAGGTGCTGAACAAGCTGATCAAGCGCAAGGACGTCACCACCCTGATCAACGCATGCGACGCGGGCCGCGAAGGTGAACTGATCTTCCGCCTGATTGCGCAGAATGCCAAAGCCAAGCAGCCGGTCAAGCGTTTGTGGCTGCAGTCGATGACGCCGAACGCGATCCGCGACGGCTTCACCCACCTGCGCAGCGACGAGGAAATGCTGCCGCTGGCCGACGCGGCGCGCTGCCGTTCGGAGGCGGACTGGCTGATCGGCATCAACGGCACCCGCGCCATGACCGCCTTCAACTCGAAAGAGGGCGGTTTCTACCTGACCACCGTGGGCCGCGTGCAGACGCCGACCCTGTCGATCGTGGTCGAGCGTGAAGAGAAGATCAAGAAGTTCGTGTCGCGCGACTATTGGGAAGTGCGCGCTGAATTCGTGTGCGCCGCCGGCGTGTACGAAGGCCGCTGGCTCGACACTAATTTCAAGAAGGACGAGCACGATCCGGAGAAGCGCGCCGAGCGCCTGTGGAGCAAGGCGGCCGCCGATTCGATCGCGCTGGCCTGCAAGGGCAAGCAGGGCAATGTGACCGAGGAGTCGAAGCCGACCACCTCAATGTCGCCTGGCCTGTTCGACCTGACTTCGCTGCAGCGTGAAGCCAACTCGCGTTTCGGCTTCTCGGCCAAGAATACCCTGGGCCTGGCGCAGGCGCTGTACGAGAAGCACAAAGTGCTGACTTACCCTCGTACCGATTCGCGCCATTTGCCGGAAGACTACCTGCCGACCGTCAAGGACACGCTGGACGTCCTGAAGGAAAACCACAATTACAACCAGTTCGCCAAGCAGATCCTGGACAAGGGCTGGGTCAAGCCGAACAAGCGTATCTTCGATAACACGAAGATCAGCGACCACTTCGCGATCATCCCGACCGGCATCCAGCCGAAAGGCCTGAGCGAGCCTGAGCAAAAGCTGTACGACCTGGTGACGCGCCGCTTCATGGCGGTGTTCTTCCCGGCCGCGGAATTCCTGGTCACCACCCGCTTCACCGAAGTGGCCGGCCACCAGTTCAAGACCGAGGGCAAGGTGATGACCAACCCGGGCTGGCTGGCGATCTATGGCAAGGATGCCGCAGGCGACGACGAGAAGGATGGCGCTGGCGGCAACCTGGTGGCTGTCGCCAAGGGCGAGAAGGTGCAGACCGAGAAGGTTACGCCGAACGGCCTGGTGACCAAACCGCCTGCACGCTATACCGAAGCGACCCTGCTGTCGGCCATGGAAAGCGCGGGCAAGCTGGTGGACTCCGACGAGCTGCGCGATGCAATGGCCGGCAAGGGCCTGGGCACGCCGGCCACGCGCGCGGCCATCATCGAAGGCCTGCTGACGGAGAAATACCTGCTGCGCGAAGGCCGCGAACTGATGCCGACCGCCAAAGCGTTCCAGCTCATGACGCTGCTGCGCGGCCTGGGCGTGAGCGAGCTGACCGCGCCGGAACTGACCGGTGAGTGGGAATACAAGCTGTCGCAGATGGAGAAGGGCAAGATTTCGCGTGAAGAGTTCATGCGCGAAATCGCCCAGATGACCCAGATCATCGTCAAGCGCGCGAAAGAGTACGACAACGACACCATCCCGGGCGATTACGCGACGCTGCATGCGCCGTGCCCGAATTGCGGTGGGGTGGTCAAGGAAAACTACCGCCGCTTCGCCTGCACCAAGTGCGAGTTCTCGATGACCAAGGTGCCGGGCGGCCGCCAGTTCGAGATCGAGGAAGTGGAACAGCTGCTGCGCGACCGCACCATCGGCCCTCTGCAAGGTTTCCGTTCCAAGATGGGCCGTCCGTTCGCGGCGATCCTGCGTATCGTGAAGGACGACGAAATCAAGAACCACAAGCTGGAGTTCGATTTCGGCCAGAACGATGAGGAAGGCGAGGAAGGCGAGGGTGTCGACTTCACCGGCCAGACGCCGGTCGGTCCGTGCCCGAAATGCGCCGGCAACGTCTACGAGATGGGCCTGGCCTATTCCTGCGAAAACCAGGTAGCCAAGCCGAAGACCTGCGATTTCCGCTCCAGCCGCATCATCCTGCAACAGGAGATCCTGCCGGAACAGATGTCCAAGCTGCTCAACGAGGGCAAGACCGACCTGCTGCCGGGCTTTATCTCGCAGCGTACCCGCCGGCCGTTCAAGGCCTTCCTGGTGCGTGGCAAGGATGGCAAGATCAGCTTCGAGTTCGAGCCACGCAAGGCCAAGCTGGATGCTGCGGCCAAGAAGACCGCGGCCAAGGCCGATGTCGGCGAAGCGGGTGTGGACGAGGCTCCAGCCAAGGCCAAGCCGGCCGCCAAGGCTGCGGCGAAGAAGGCGCCAGCCAAAAAGGCTGCGGCCAAGAAGCCGGCAGCCAAGAAGGCAGCCGCCAAAAAGACCGCAGCAGCGGAATAAAACAACGGGACCCTTGCGGTCCCGTTTTACTTTGTACGACTACATGAAGAATTTCCGCACCCCGGCGCTGCACGCCATTGCGGCAGCGGCGTTGGCCGCCGCGGCGCCAGCGCAGGCGGCCGTCGAACGCATCGAGATCACGGAGCGCGTGCCGTTTGCGCCGGGCGTCAAATTCGGCGAGGCGGGCGAGTATGAGAAGCTGCGCGGCATTGCGCACTTCGCGCTGAACCCGAAGGCCACACCCAACCTGTCCATCGTCGACCTGAAGCGCGCGGCGCGCGACAAGCGCGGCATGGTGCGCTTCTCCAGCGAATTCGTGCTGCTGCGGCCCGTGACCGGCCGCTCGAACACCCTGGTGTACGACGTCAACAACCGTGGCGGCATCGCGATGCTGGGCCAGATCAACGGCAAGAGCCCAAAGAACAACGACCCCACTACGGCGGAAGACGCGGGCGACGGCTTCATGATGCGCCACGGCTTCAGCATGCTGTTTTCGGCCTGGACCTGGGACGTGGCGCCGCAGCCGGCAGGCGCGCGCCCGCTGGTGTTCAAGCCGCCGGTGGCGAAGGGCGTGCGCGGTATAGTCGCCAACGAATTCATCGTCAACGCCGCCGCTGACGTGGCAACCTACGCCGGCATGCGAGGCCTGACCTACGAGCCGGCCACGCAAGACGACCCGCACGCCGTGCTGACCGAGCGCATCAGCCAGGGCGGCGAGCGCAAGGTGCTGCCGCGCGCACGCTGGCAATTCGTCGTGCCGGAGCAGGCGGGCGGCCCGGGCCGCATCAAGATCGAAGGCGGTTTCCAGCCGGGCAGGATATATGAAGTGCGCTACGAGGCGAAAGACCCGCGCGTCACCGGCGCAGGCCTGGCCGGCATCCGCGACCTGCTGGCGTGGTTCCGCGACAATCCGGTGGAAGACGTGATGCCGCCCAAGAATGTGCTGATCTTCGGCATCAGCCAGTCGGCGCGCGTGATCGGCCGCATGATGCACGATGGCCTGAATGTGGACGAGCAAGGACGGCTGGCCTTCGACGGCGCCTTCCTCGAAGTGCCGGGCGCCGGCGGTTCGGCAGGCTTCAACGGCCGCTTCGTGCAGCCGACGCGCCATCCTTCGATGCTGGAGGAGCACGATTACCCTGCGGACGCCTTCCCGTTCACCAGCGCGCCTTCGCGCGACCCGGTGACCGGCCGCGTGGCCTCCACGCTGGACAAGGCCAAGGACAAGCGCGGCCGCCTGCCGAAAATCGTCATCGCCAACACCTCGACCGAATTCTGGAACCGCGGCGCGTCGCTAGTCACCACCGCGCCGGACGCCAGCGGCGATGTCGCACCGGCTTCCAATGTGCGCGTGTACGGCTTCATGGGCGCCCAGCACTACGTCGGCCGCTCGCGCAACCGCGCCCCGTTCACCGCTTGCGTCTCGACCACCAACCATTACCTGCCGATGCGCGCGTTGATGCTGGCGCTGGATGCGTGGACCACCAAAGGCACGCCGCCGCCCGCCAGCGCCTACCCGCGCCTGGAAGACGGCACGCTGGTGACGGTGGAGGCTTACCGCAAGGCTTTCCCTGCCGTGCCGGGCGTCACGCCGCCGGAACAGAACCTGCGCGAGCCGCGCCTCGACTACGGCCCGCGCTTCCCGCTGCAAGGCATTGCGGACATCGTGCCGCCGCTGCAGAAGATCGCGTATGAAACGCGCGTGCCGGCGCCGGATGCCGACGGCAACGACCGTGGCGGCGTGCGGCTGGTGGAGATGCAGGCGCCGCTCGGCACCCACACGGGCTGGAATTTGCGCGCGCCGGAAACCGGCTTTGGCGGCTTCACCTCGCGCTTCGACGGCAGCTTCGTGCCGTTTGCGCGCACGGAAGCGGAGCGCAAGGCCGCCAACGACCCGCGCCCAAGCCTGGAGTCGCGCTACGCCAACCGCGAAGCATTTATCGCCGCCACCCGCGCCGCCGCCGAACGCCAGCTGGCAGCACGCCTGCTGCTACAGGAGGACCTGGAGCGCATCATCACCGAGCGCGCGGGCCTGTACGACCGCATCCTGGCGCGCGATCCTGCGGACCAGGGCTGCGGCTACCTGTTCGCCGCGCCCTGAGCGGCAGGCGCAGCGTCCAGCCGCACATTGAGCAGCGAATACGCCTCCGCCACGTCGGAGGCGTAGCCGACGCTGGCCGTGTCGCGCGTCAGGCGGAAATGGAAGGAGGGCTGCGGCGGCACAGCGCGCGGGTCGCCGGCGGCGATGCCCAGTGCTTCCTGCTGGTCGCCATCCATCAGCTTTTCCATCAGTTCGACAATCGCGTTGTTGGCCAGGATGTCGTTGGCGTAGGCTGGGCCGCGCAGGGCTGGCCGTGCCGCGTCCAGGCGGCCGTTGATCTTGTCCGGCGCGGGCGTGTGCCTGCCGGTGGCGAGGTCGTAGCGGTCGCCGCGATCGAGGTAGCTCAGGCGGGCGTTGCTGACGTTGAACGGGCCGGGCGCGGCGCTGGCTTGCGTCAGGTCGGCCATCAGCACGCCCTTGTAGCCGACCACTTCCAGCTCGCGCTGGGCGCGCACTACGACCGCCGTGTTTTCGTCCACGCCGATGCCCAGCTTGTAGCCCGCCTGCAGCATGGCCGGCAGCATGCGCGCGAAGCGGCCGCGCACCAGGAAATGCTGGTCGATGAAAACCTGTTCGCCAATGAAGCCGAGGCCGGGCGCCAGGTCGCGGCCAGGCGTCAGGCCCTGCTGCAGCATGGCCAGCGTCGGGCGCGGGGCATGGAACATGGTGCTGGACATGATGGCGGCGCCGGCGCTGGTGCCGGCGATCACGCCGCCGCGCTGGTAGACGTCCCACACCGCTTGCAGCACGGCGCTGCGGCTGCCGTCGGGGCGCAGCAGCGCTTGCGTGACCAGGGCCTGGTCACCGCCGGCGAAGTAGACGCCACCGGCGCCGCGCACGGCTGCCACCAGTTCGGCGTCATCGGCGCGGGCGCGGTAGTCGCTGCCCGCCAGGCGCACCGCCACCGGCACCACGAAGGCGTCGGCGCCGTAGCGCTTCAAGGTGGCGGCGATGTTGGCGCCGGAGCGCTCCGGACGCGCGGCGGCGCTGGGCATGACCGCGATGCGCGCGCCGGGACCGCCCGCCAGGGCGACGATGCGTTGCCACACCTCCGCCGTGTCGGGCCGCAGCGCGCCGCCGATGATGACCAGCGCACCGGACGGCGCGGCAGCGGCGGGGAGGGCCGCTGCCGCCAGCAGGACGCCGGCGGCTTTGAGGAACTGACGGCGCATCAGCGGAAGCTGTAGTTAGCCGACAGGAACAGCGAGCGTCCGCGCGAATCCGTGTAGTTCGGATCGTAGCCAGCCAGGAAGCTGTAGATCTGGTTCGAACGCGGCGGATTGGTGTCGAACAGGTTGCGGATGCCGCCGCGCACGCGCAGCGCCTTCGACCAGGCGTAGCTGCCGGTCAGGTCCCACAGCTGGTAGGCCTTGACCCGGCGCTCGCTGCCGTCCGGATTCGGATTCTGGTCGCGGTAGTGCGAGTAGAAGGTCTGCTGCAGCGTCGCCGACCATGGACCGTTGTCATAGTCGAGGCTGAGGGTATGGCGCCAGCGCTGCACCACCTGGTCGTTGGCGAACACGCCAGCGCCGTTGACTTCCGGTGCATCGTCTTCACGGGTCTTGTAGTCCAGCACATAGGTGCCGGTCAGGCCCACCCCCACGCGGCCCCAGCTGCTGGCCGCGCTGCGCCAGTTGATGCCCAGGTCGAGGCCCGAGGTTTCCAGCGAGCCGATATTGCGCAGGCGCGAGTCGATCGACACGATCGGGCCCGGAATGCCTGGCAATGCAGGATCGGCCGCGTCGCGCACGATGTAGGCCGCATTGCGCACCGGATCGCTGAAGTAGGAGCCTTCGGGCGCCACGATCACGTCGTTCTTGCGGATCTTCCAGTAATCCAGCGTGGTGGTCAGGTTGCGCTGCGGTTCAAACACGACGCCGGCCGAGAACTGCTTCGAGGTCTCTGGCCTCAGGCCGGCACGGCCGCCCAGCAGCTTGTCCGGCTGCAGGCCGCAGTAGTCCGGATTGTTGGTGTTGTCGAACTTGGCGGTCTTGATACAGCCCAGCGGGTCGTCGTAGATGCCGTTGGTCTGGCCGGTGCGCGGCGGGTTGTACAGGTCCGACAGCGATGGCGCGCGGAAGCCTTCGCTGTACGAGGTGCGCAGCACCAGCTCCTTGGCCGGCTGCCAGCGCAGGCCGAATTTCGGGTTGGTGGTGCCGCCGAAGTCGTCGTAGCGGTCGTGGCGCAGGGCCACCTGGGCTTCGACGCTGGTCATGAACGGCAGGTTCAGTTCCACATACGCCGCCTTCACGGTGCGCTCGCCGGCAAAGGCCTGCGCTGCGCCGTCGCCGCGGATCTCGCCTGCCGCCAGCAGGGCCGAAGGCGTGAAGCGCATCTTCTCCTTGCGGTATTCGCCGCCGACCGCGATGGCGGCGTTGCCGCCAGCCATGGCGAACAGGTCGCGCGTGGCCTTGGCATCGAACACATTGGTGGTGCCGCGCGACTGGCGTGCCGCGTCGTTGATCTTGGCGGCCTTCAGCAGGGCCTGGCCATCCGCGCCGGAAGCGCCGAACGGGTTGATCTTGCCGGTGGCGAAGGCGGTGTCAAAGGCGCTGGTGCGTACATAACCGTCGATGTACTGGTCGTCCACGGTGTTGACGCTGTGGTTCAGCGCCGTGTTGTAGTCCCAGCCGGCCAGGGTGCCTTTGGCGCCCAGCACCAGGCGCTGCGCGGTGGACTCGACTTCGTTGGTGCGGTTGCCGCCTTCCTGCAGGCGCATCGACACGCGCAGGTCGGTCTTGTTGGTGGTGATCAGGCTGTGCGGATAGTACTGGCCGGCCAGCGGGTAATTCAGGTTGGTGATGGTCAGAGGGCTGATGCGGTAAGTGCTGCGGGTGACGTTGTGCAGCGCTTCGGCGAACAGGGTGTGGCCGTCGCCCAGTTCCAGCTCGCCGCGCGTCAGCAGCGACAGGCGCTTCGATTCAGGGAAGATCTCGGTGTCCTGCATGTAGTCGTACAGGCAGGCCTGGCTGCCGACGAAGCTGCCCGGCGCATACACGGTGGCTGGCGGGTTGCAGTTCGGCGCCGAAGGATTCAGGCGCGGGCCGGTCGGCGAACCGTTCGGGCGCACGCGGCGCACATTGGCCGGGAAGGTATTGGAGCTGCCGACGTCGAGGTTGATGTCCGGCTGGTAGGCCGAACCGATCCAGTCGCGCTGGCCCGAGCGCAGCGGCTTATTGTCCTGGTAGTCCAGCACGGCGAACACGTTGTAGCCTTGCTCGGTCAGTTTGCCGGTGCCGCCCGACAGGGTGGCCATGGTCTTGCCGGCGCCGCCGTGCTGGGTGGCGCTGCCGTAGATGCTGGCGTCGGCGCCGATATAGTCGGCGCGGGTAATGAAGTTGATCACGCCGCCGATGGCGTCGGTGCCGTAGATGGCGGAGGCGCCGTCCTTCAGCACTTCGACGCGGGCAATCGCGGCGGCCGGGATGGCGTTCAGGTCGACGCCGGCATTGGCGCCGGGCGAAGCAAAGTTGGCCAGGCGGCGGCCATTCAGCAGCACCAGGGTGGACGAGACGCCGATGCCGCGCAGGTTGGCGCCGTTGAAGCCGCGCTGGCCCGAGATGTCGCTGAAGCTGGCGCCGTCGGTCAAGCCGGCCGCGCTGGCCGACACTTTGCCCAGCAGTTCTGCGGCGGTGGTGACGCCGGATTTGTCGATGTCTTCGCGGCGGATCACCTGCACCGGCAGCGCGGTTTCCGCGTCCAGTCGCTTGATCGAACTGCCGGTGATTTCCACCCGCTGCAGCTTGCTGTCTTCAGCCTGTGCCTGCGCCGAACCGGCCGCGCCCAGTGCCACCGCGCCAAACGCAAGGCGCAACAATCCCGCCAGCACCGTTGGTGCCGGAACCTGTATCTGCTTCATTACACTCTCCTGTTATCGATTCTTCTTGGGTTTCACTCTCCCGGCCTCTGCGCCGTACAGATAGGCGGAGATAGCTTCGGTGAGGCGGGCCGCCTTCTCGACGTTGTCCTTGTTGGACACCATCAGCGTGGCAACCAGTGCTTCAATCAGCGCCAGGGCGGCGCTGGAGCTGCTTGGCAGGACCGGGTGGGTGGCTTGCGCAAACAGTGCGACATCGGCCAGCTCCGCCAAAGGCGAAGCCGGCGAATCGGTGAGCGAGACGATGCAGGCGGAGCGGCTGCGGGCAAAGCCGGCCAGGCGGATCACGTCCAGCGCGTAGCGCGGGAACGAGATCACCACCAGCACATCGTCGGGCGTGATATTGGCGAGATGGCCGGCGGCCACTTCGGTGCCGCCGTGGCCGGCCACTTCCACCACATGCTGGCAGAACGGCTGCAGGTGCAGCGAGAGCAGGCCGGCCAGGTGCGAAGACAGGCCGAAGCCCATCACATAGACGGTGCGCGCGCGGGTCAGCTTCTGCACCACTTTATCGAGACCGGCTGGATCGATTGCCTGCGCCGTGGCGCCGATATTGGCGATCGTGTATTCCAGGCTTTCCGCCGCCGGCGTGCCGCGGCCCTCGCCGCGCTCGATGCTGCTGCGCAGCTTCTCGACCGGCTGCAGGATGCCCTGCATGGTGGCGGCGATCTCGCCGCGCATGGCGGCGTAATTGGCGAAACCGATATCGCGTGCAAAGCGGCTGGCCGTGGCGTTGGAGACGGCGCAGTGTTCCGCCAGTTCCTCGATGCCGAAAGCGGTGACGCGCACCGGATTGCGCAGCACGAAGTCGGCGATGGTACGGCTGGAGGCCGAACCTTCATTAAGCACGCGCTTGAGCTCCTGGCCCAGCGGGGACTGGGCGAAGGCGACTTCCGGCGAACTGGCTTCGTGGGCGATGGACGATTTCATGTAAGCGAATTTTCAAATAATGGAAAGATGAAAATTTATCCGATATCGGAAATGTACGCACATCGAATTGAAAACTCAACAGATTTATGAAAATTTATTTTCAAGTGTGCACTTTATGAAAAAAATGATACATAATCGGTCGATGCAAACAATTCGACACCCGATCAGTGCATCCCACGGTAGCGTGCACTCCGAACTGACCAGCTACCGTTTCGGCCAGCCCGGCGGCCGCAAGGCCTATATCCAGGCGGCGCTGCATGCCGATGAAGTGCCGGCCATGCTGGTGGCGCAAAGCCTGCGCACGCGCCTGCAAATGCTCGAACAGCAGGGCAGGGTGCTGGGGGAGGTGGTGCTGGTGCCGGCCGCCAATCCGCTCGGGTTGGCGCAGGTGATCAACGAGCGTCCGTTCGGCCGCTTCGACCTGGCCACCGGCATCAATTACAACCGCGGCTATCCAGCGCTGGGCGCGCCGCTGGCGCAGGCCCTGGCCGGCCAGCTGGGACCGGACGCCGACGCCAATGTGCGCCTGGTGCGCGCCCGGCTGCGCGAACTGGTGGAAGCCTGGCCGGCCTCCTCGAACGTGAACCAGCTGAAGAAAACCCTGCTGGGCATGGCGATCGATGCCGACGTGGTGCTGGACCTGCATTGCGATAACGAGGCCGCCCTGCATATCTACGCCAGCAGCCACCAGGTCGCCGAGCTCGAACCGCTGGCGCGCCTGATGCAGGCCAGCGCCCTGCTGCATAGCAGCGTGGCGGGTGGCGACCCATTCGACGAAGCCTGCTTCCGCCCCTGGTCGGAACTGGCCGCGCAGCTGGGCGCACAGACTCCGCTGCCGCTGGCCTGCCTGGCCGCCACCATCGAGCTGCGCGGCGAAGTGCAGGTCGATTACGCCACGGCGGCCAACGACGCTTATGCGATCCTGCGCTACCTGGCGCTGCAAGGCATCCTGCAGCTGGATGAAAGCGGGCTGCCGCCGGCAAGCTGCCGCCCAACGCCGCTGGAAGGCACGCAGCGCCTGGATGCGCCGCACGCCGGCATGCTGGTCTACCTGCGCGCGCTGGGTGACCAGGTGGCGGCCGGCGACGCCATCGCCGACCTGATCGACCCCACCAGCGGCGAAACCACCACGCTGCGTGCGAGCGTGGATGGCGTATTTTTTGCACGTTTATCGCACCGCTACGTGATTCGCGGCATGAATGTCGGTAAGATCGCCGGTGTCCAACCTTTCCGAGAAGGCAACCTGTTAAGTCTATGAAAAAACTGAAGCTGCCCAACACCTTCGTGCTGCTGTTCCTGATCATGGCGATGATCGCGCTGGCGACCTGGCTGGTCCCCGGCGGCAAGTACGAAACCCACCTGGTCAACGGCAAACAGCTGATCAACCCGGACACCTTCCACTACATCGACAGCAAGCCGCAAGGCCTGGCCGCTTTCCTGATGGCGCCCATCAAAGGCTTTGCGGAAGCGGGCCTGATCATCGGCTTCGTGCTGCTGACCGGCGGCGCCTTCAACGTGCTGCATAAGACCGAAGCGGTGGACGCCATGATCAAGTCGATCGCCAAGGCCCATTCGAGCTCGCGGCTGGTGCGCGTGGCGCTGATCCCGGTGTTCGTCACGCTGTTCTCGATCGGCGGCGCCACCTTCGGCATGAACGAGGAGGCGATCCCCTTCATCCTGATTTTCGTGCCGCTGGCGCTGGCGCTGGGCTATGACTCGATTGTCGGCGTGTCGATCCCGTTTGTCGGCTCGCAGGTCGGCTTTGCCGCCGCTTTCCTCAACCCGTTCAACGTCGGCATCGCACAAGGCATTGCCGGCGTGCCGCTGTTCTCCGGCATGGGCTACCGCGTGATCGTGTGGCTGATCGCAACCGTCGTCACGATTGCCTTCCTGATGTGGTATGCGGCGCGCATCAAGCGCCATCCGGAAAAGAGCCCGACCTTCCTGCTGGACCAGGAGAAGCGCAGCGAGGGCACCATCGATTTCGGCAACTTCGAAGGCATGACCACGCGCCACCGCCTGGTGCTGTGGGTCTTCGCCGCCACGCTGGGAGGCATGGTGTTCGGCGTGGTGAAATTCGGCTGGTTCATCGAGGAGATTGGCGCGCTGTTCCTGGCCATGACGGTGATGGTGGCGCTGATCGGCCGCCTCAGTTCCGACGCGGCGGTGGCGGCGTTCGTACAGGGCTCCAAAGACCTGGTCGGCACCGCGCTGGTGATCGCGCTGGCACGGGCCACCATGGTGCTGGCGCGCGACGCGCAGATCATCGACACCATGCTGCATGGCCTGATGCCGCTGGTGGCCTCGTCCTCGCCGGTATTCGCGGCGCAAAAAATGTTCCTGATCCAGTCGGTGATCAACTTCTTCATCCACTCCGGCAGCGGCCAGGCCGCGCTGACCATGCCGATCATGGCGCCGCTGGCCGACCTGGTGGGCGTGACGCGCCAGACCGCCATCCTGGCCTTCCAGTTCGGCGAATTCACCACGCCGATGATCCCGACTTCCGGCATCACCGTGGGTGTGCTGGCGCTGGCGCGCATCCCGTGGCTGACCTGGGCCAAGTGGATGGTGCCGCTGCAGCTGATCTACCTGGTGCTGGCTTTGGTGTTGCTGGTGCCGCCGTGCCTGATGAACTGGTAGGATGGCGGGCATGGAAACCATCAAACACCCGATCTCCGCGCCGCACGGCACGGCGCACTACGAACTGACCAGCTACCACTTCGGAAAGCCGGGCGGGCCGAAGGCCTATATCCAGGCCGCGCTGCATGCGGACGAGGTGCCGGCCATGCTGGTGGCGCAGGAGCTGCGCAAGCGCCTGACGGCCCTGGATGCAGCGGGCAAGGTGCCGGGCGAAGTGATCCTGGTGCCGGCCGCCAATCCGATCGGCTTGACGCAGGTGATCAACGAGCGCCCGTTCGGGCGGTTTGACCTGAGCAACGGCATCAATTTCAATCGCGGCTATCCGCACTATTTCGAGCAGCTGAAAACACGCCTGGCCGCGCCGGGGCAGCTTGGCGCCGACGCCGACGCCAACGTGCGCACCATCCGCCGCCACCTGCGCGAGCTGGTGGCACAGTGGCAGCCCACGTCCGATGCCACCACGCTGAAGAAAAACCTGCTGCAGATGGCGATTGACGCCGATGTGGTGCTGGACCTGCATTGCGAAAACGAGGGCGAGCTGCACCTGTACGTCGGCACTTCGCTGTGCGGCGTCGCGCAGCCGCTGGCCAACCTGATGGGCGCCTGCGCCGTGCTGCACACCACCGGCGCCGGCGGCGAACCGTTCGACGAAGCCTGCAGCCGCCTGTGGTGGGATCTGGCCGATCATTTCGGCCCGCAATTCCCGATCCCTTCCGCCTGCATGGCCGCCACGGTCGAACTGCGCGGCGAAACTTCGGTCAGCTACGAGCTGGCAGCACGCGATGCGGAAGCCATCATCGGCTACCTGGGCGTGCGGGGCATGGTCGATGCGGGCGACGTTGCAGTGCCGGAGCAGGGCTGCGCGCCGACCCCGCTGGAAGGTACGCAGCGCGTCGATGCGCCGCATGCGGGCCTGCTGGTCTACCGCCGCGAGGTGGGCGACGTGGTGCGCGCCGGCGACGTGATTGCCGACCTGGTCGACCCGGTGACGGGCGAGACCACGCCGCTGGCATCGCAGGTGGACGGCGTGCTGTTCACGCGCCTGTCGCACCGCTACATCATCCGCGGCATGAACGTGGCGAAAATTGCCGGCGCCACGCCATTCCGCAGCGGCAGCCTGCTCAGTCTCTAAGGCGTTTCGACCGTCACATTCTCGCGCGCCGCCGTGGTGGAGGCGATCACGCGCCACAGCCCGGTCGGCAAACGGCGCCAGACGGTGATGTCGGCGGCTTTGTGCGGCTTGCCGGTGGCGCGCGCCAGGAATTCGCCGCAGGAGATTTCATACTGGATGCGGCCGTCGTCCAGCACTGTGCGGCTGCTGCTCACCGGGACGCCGGCCTCGCGCCACCAGTCTTCATCGTAGCTGCCGTCCACGCCTTCCTCATGCAGCGCGTCGGCTCCCTCGAAGCGCATGAAGCCCGCATCCAGCTCGGGACTGACGAAGGGGTAGGCGATCTCGGGGCGCCATTCGCAGCGCTCGCCCTCCACCGCGGTGGTGCCGGCGAAACCGGTCACCGCCTTGCGGTCGGCAGGAATGCGCAGGTCGATATGGAAGTCGGCGGCCTGGAACCACCATACCGGCGTTACCAGGTCGCTGCTGCCGTTGCTGCGCCAGATGCCCTTGCGCCGCCACAATCCTTCATATGCCTGCGGGACGCTCATTTCAGGTCGCCGGTTTCAAAGTAGATGGTGCCGGCGATGGCCGCCAGATTGGCACGCAGGCCCAGGGCGAGGGCATCGTTGCCCGGCTGCTGCATGCCCCATTTGCGGACGTTGAACGAGGCCGTCGGCGCGCCAGGCGCCGCGTTGTAGGCCACGATGTGGTCATAGTCCGGGCGGGTATTGATTTCCTTCACCAGGAAGCGCTGCTTGCCGCTGCCAATCTGCATATAGCGCGACAGGCTGGCGTCGAGCGGCTTGTCGCTCAGCTGGCGGAACACCAGCACCTTGTCGATGACTACCCTGGCGCCTTTGTACTGGGTACTGCCGCCGCGTTCGAAGTGTCCCTGCACCAGGTCGGCGCGGAACTCCTTGCGCGGTTTTTCGGCATTTGGCGCGAGGGTGCTCAACTCAAATTTCTCGGGATCGATGGTCCACAGCGCGGTCTTGCCGTCCAGCCGCTTGCGCAGCGCAGCATCGGTGGCCTTGTCCGCGATATGGATCTGCAGGATGACCTGGAAGTCATGCGGGGCGTGGAACATCGGCAGGTGGGAGGCGTACAAGCCTTCCTGCCCGCCGAACAAGGCCATGCCGTGGGTGCCGTAAGTTTTATCCGCCGCGTGCAGCGGAAGGGTGCAAAGCGCAAGCAAGGCGCCCGCGAATACGCGTCGTAATGGGTTCATCCACCCATTTTACTCAAGCACGCAATTCTGGGGGAACCTTGCCGCCATTTTCTGCCAGCTTGCGCATCACTTGCTTGTGCAGCCAGATATTCATTGTTGCGGAATCGCCGGTGTCGCCGGTGTAGTGCAGTTCCAGCGCCAGTTCCTTGCGTGCCGCCAGGCTTGAATCCAGGTCGAGCAGCTTAAGCAAGTCGACAATGGAAGTGTGCCAGTTGAGCGGCTGGCCGGCTTGCGCCGCTTTGGCATCCAGGATGGCCTCGACGTCGACCTGCACTACGGCAGCGGCGGGCGCAGACTGGGTTGGCGCTGGGGCGGGTGGTGCGGCGGGCGTGTCGGCACGCTGCATTGAAGGCGCACCAGAGGCCGGCGTTGGGGCGGCCTCTTGGTGCGACGACGGGAAAATCTTGTGGAAAATCTTGCTCAGGATGCCCATGATGTCCTCGCTTTCAGTTTGCGTGAAAGCTTAACAAGCATGGGCGGCGCACAAAGTGCGTTGCATAACCCTTAACGCGAGGTTTCCACCGCCCCCATATTGTCGTCCGGCTTGCGGTCGATCAGTTTATTGTCAGGATCGATACCTGCCTTGGCCGGGCGGCCCGGCACCACCAGCTTGAAGGTCGATTCGCGGCGGTCGATCAGCTTGCGTTCGCGCAGCAGGGCGTTGCCGTTGCTGTCGTCGACGCCGATCTCGATCAGGTCGCGCACCGGCACTTCCTTTTCCGCGCCCACTTCATCGGAGCGCAGCTTGGCGGCATGCACGGTCAGCGTGACATCGTATTTGCCGTCGGCGCGCTTCTCAGCGGTGGCGGCAACCAGGCGGTTGTCGAACAGCACGATGGAATTGAACAGGTCGTCCACCAGGTAAGCCTGCTCCGGCGGCACGATGCGGCGCAAGCCATCCACCAGCACCGTCACGCTTGGGTACGGCGGCGCGTGGTTGGCGTGCTGGCGCAGCAGGCTGGCCAGCAG
Source organism: Pseudoduganella sp. OTU4001 (assembly GCF_038440195.1). Classification (NCBI taxonomy): domain Bacteria; kingdom Pseudomonadati; phylum Pseudomonadota; class Betaproteobacteria; order Burkholderiales; family Oxalobacteraceae; genus Pseudoduganella; species Pseudoduganella sp. OTU4001. The sequence goes on from NZ_JASATG010000021.1 coordinate 26,226, forward strand.
CTCGTTGACCTTGGCTTCGCCGACGATATCGGCCAGCAGGTACATGGCCAGGGAGCCCTTGTGGTAGTGGATATAGCCCTGGTTTTCGTTGTCGGCCAGCGGCAGTTCCTTCTTGTTTTCGGTGGCGCGGCCGAACAGGTATTTGTTCAGGTCATAGCGCAGGAAGCGGCGCATGCGCTGCGGGCCGAAGCTCTTCCTCATCACCATCAGTGCCGAGTATTCGGCCAGCGTTTCGCTCAGCACCGTGGCGCCGCGGGTGTTGCCGCCCACCAGCTGGTGGGCCCACCACTGGTGCGCCACTTCGTGTGCGGTCACATAGGCCGGGTAGTCGATATCCTTCGGATTCTTGTCATCGACCTTGGCGATAAAGCCCACCGATTCCGAATACGGGATGGTGTTCGGGAACGATTGCGCAAAACGTTCGTAGCGCGGGAATTCGACGATGCGCACGATCTTGTGCTGGTAGGGGCTGAAGTTGCGCGTGTAGTAGTCGAGCGAATCCTTGACGCCTTTGACCATGCGGTCCAGGTTGTACTCGTGGCCCGGCTGGTAATAGATCTCGATGCCGACGTCCTGCCACCAGTCGTGCTTGACCGCATAGCGCGCCGACTGGAAGGCGTAGAAGTTCAGGATCGGCTGTTCCATCTTGTAATGGAAGTAGCGGCGGCCATTCCTGCGCCATTCCTTGACCAGGGTGCCCGGCGCCACGGCGGTCTGGTCGCCGGCGGTGCCGAGGGTGGCTTCGAAGGTGACCCAGTCCGCGTCGGCGCCCAGGTAGTTGCTGGACAGGCCTTTCGGGTCGTCGCGCGGCAGGGCGCGTTCCTGCGCCGGCAGGCCGTGCTTCTTGCGGTCGCGCGGGTCGGTCAGCTCGGCGTGGCGCTGGTAGCCGATGTGCGGCAGCACCGTGTTGTTGAAGAAGGTGCCGTTGTTCTGCACCGGCGTGGTCTTGCCCAGGTCGAAGAAGCCTTTTGGTTCGAAGCCCAGCACGAAGTCCAGCGTGATTTTCTCGCCCGGCTGCAGCGGGTTCTCCAGGCGGTAGCTGTAGAAGCCCAGTTCCGTGTCGTTCAGCACGCGGTGCGCTGCGCTGCCGAATTTGAGCGAGTGGATGTCGGCATCGGTGGTCTGCTGGATGTAGATGGTGCTGATGGCTTGCTGGGTCTTGTTCTCCAGCTGGTACCAGCCTTTGACCTTCAAGGTGCGCTGCTCCGGGTACATGTCCAGGCCCAGCTTCACGCCGGTGATGCGCGGCTGCGGCACGTCCAGCACCTGCTTGTATTTGCGTTCGTAGTCGGCGCGCAGCGTATCGCGGCCGAAGTTGGTCTTGTAGTCGCCGGCGCACAGGTTATAAGCCAGCACGCCGCCGGCGCCGACGAATACCGCCAGGCCGAAGCCGAAGCTGGCCAGTACCGGCAGCGTCAGCGAGTGGCGCGCCAGGCTGGCGCGCTGGCGCCATTCCTCGTTGGTGCCGCGCGGCCAGAACACCACGGCCAGCACCAGCAGCATGATGGCGGCGCCGGTCCAGTACAGCTCATACCAGCGCTCGCGCACCATGAAGTGGCCGAAGCCGTTCATGTCGGAATAGGGCAGGTCGGGCGTGACGCCGTACATCACCATCGGGTGGTCGAGGCCCATGGCGGCCGCGGTGACCGAGGCCACGTAGTAGACGATCATCACGAAGTAGGCCACATAGCGGTGGTTGACCAGCACCTGCACCGCAATCGCCAGCACCGCGATGAAGGCGCAGGCCGGCAGCTGTACCGTGAACAGCCATTCGAAGTAGAGGCCGGGCTGCAGGTTGAAGTAGCCCTTGAACAGCTGGATCGACATGCCGACCAGCATGACGATGAACAGCAGGAAGGCCTGCACGCCGATCAGGCCGAACAGTTTGGACAGGATCGGCAGCCAGGTCGGCACCGGCAGCGCGTCCAGCATCTGGGACATGCGGTGTTCGCGTTCGCGCCACACCATCTCGCCGGCGTAGAAGGTGGTCACCACCAGCATGAACAGCGAGAAGGTGTTGGTCACCAGCTCCAGCACCTGGTAGGTGACCGGATAGGTGCCGGTGCCGTACATCGAGCCCATGTCGAGCGATCCGGCATACATTGTCAGCACGCCGGCCAGCACGATCACGAAGAAGTAGATGTTCTTGATCGTCTCGCGCATGTTCAGGTAGCTGAAACGCAGCAGCAGCAGGCCGAGGCTGCGCGCCTTGAAGTCCGGTTTCTCGTTGGTGTCGACCGCGGTATGGGTCAGGGTGGCCGGCATATCGCTGTCGCGCGCCGCGGCGCCGCTGTCGACCGTGCTGACGAAGTGGAAGCGCCAGTAGCCAAGCAGCAGCGCCACCAGGGCGAACGAGGACCAGATCGCGCGGTTCAGCAGGAACACGGCTTCCGGCAGCACCAGGCGCACATTGCGCTCGGCGATCGGCCAGTATTCGGTCAGCCGGATCACGGCGGTGGTGCCGAACGGATCGATCAGCGCGGCCAGGGTCTTGTAATCGAGGTCGCGCGCCAGGCCCGGCGCCACGATATAGCCGACCAGCATGACCACGCTGGACACGTACACCGGCAGCATGCGCCGCGTCAGCGCCGCCAGCACGAAGAAGATGGCGCCGAAGATGAACAGGTTGGGCAGCAGCGACAGGCCGTACGGCAGCAGGTAATGCAGCAGGTTGAATGGCCCCAGGCGTTCCGGATCGATGCCCGGCAACTGGGTGCCGATCCACACGCCGAGCGGGATCGAGGCAAACACCACGCACAGCACCATCCACGCGCCGAGGAAGCGGCCGAACATGTATTGCGATTTGCGGATCGGGGCGGAGAAGAAGAAGTGGTGCGTCTCGTACTCAAAGTCCTGCTGCACCGCGCGGCCCATGACGGCGGCGATCACGATCACGCCCATGCAGCCCAGGAAGGAGCTGGTCAGCATGATCGAGCGCGGCGCGTTGATGAACACGCGCCCGCCGAAAGTGACGATGGCTTCCTTGAACACGCCGCCCGCAGCGGCCATCCACAGCACGGCCAGCAGCATGAACATGGCGAAATAGACCCAGGTCGAGACCAGCTTCAGGCGCTGCTTCGCTTCAAAGAGGGCGATGGCGAACATGGCGACCCCCGGTCAGTCGCAGGCGTTGCTGACGTCGTGGCGGCCGAGGATGGTCGCGAAGTAGAGGTCTTCCAGGTCGCCCAGGGCCTCCTCGAAACCGTCGCCCGGATCGTCGTCGTTGTAGACGTGGATCAGGGTGCGGCCGGACATCAGGCGGGTCGAGATCACGGCATGGCGCTGCTGGAAGTAGGCCAGCTCCTTCTTGTCGATGAAGCGCGCCCAGATCTTGCAGCTGACGTCATCGATCAGTTGCTGGGTGGCGCCGGCCACCAGCAGTTTGCCCTTGTTGATGATCGCCATATTGGCGCACAGGTCGGCCACGTCGGACACGATGTGGGTCGACAGGATCACGGTGCGGTCTTCGCCGATATCGGACAGCAGGTTGTGGAAGCGCACGCGCTCCTGCGGGTCCAGGCCGGCGGTCGGTTCGTCGACGATGATCAGTTTCGGGTCGCCCAGCAGGGCTTGCGCGATGCCGAAGCGCTGGCGCATGCCGCCGGAGAAGCCGCCCAGGCGCTGGTTGCGCACTTCGAACAGGTTGGTCTGCTGCAGCAGGCCGTCCACCACCTCGCGCCGGCGCGCGCGGTTGGACAGGCCTTTCAGGACCGCAAAGTGGTCCAGTAGTTCGTAAGCGGTTACTTTCGGGTAAACGCCGAAATCCTGCGGCAGATAGCCTAGCAAGCGGCGGATTTCATCCTTCTCGTCCAGCACGTCGAGGTCGCCGAAGAAGACCGAGCCGGAATCGCATTCCTGCAAGGTGGCCAGGGTACGCATCAGGGTCGACTTGCCGGCGCCGTTCGGGCCCAGCAAGCCGAACATGCCGGCCGGGATGGTCAGCGACACGTTATCGAGCGCGACCACACCGTTGGCATACGTCTTTGACAAGTTCTTGATGCGTAATTCCATGGTTACTCCGCTAACCCCTTTTCACATGATGGCATTGTATTGAATACACGACATATCGGTTGCTCATATGCGATAGCCCGCATATTCCGCGCCCCAGGATGCAGTTTTTGGGGATGGTTTAGCACTAAAGTTTCAAGGGTAACAAGCTTGATTCCCCCGCGCAAGGAACAAATCTGGACAAAACTGCTATATAGTCCCAAGCCATGCAAGTACACCATCCCAAACTCGATGCTGCAGTGCAGGAAAAAATCCTGACGGTGATGCGCTGCGGCCTGACCGCGCGCGAATCCAGCGGCTTTTTCCGCACCGCCATCGGCCTGTACTACCTGGCCGGGCTGATGACCAAGGAGCAGCTGGATTTCAAGGCGCTCGACAAGGCCTTCAATAAATTCATATACCGCAGCATCGGCGCCGGGCACAGCACCACCAGCATCCTGCAGTTCATGAGCGGGGCCAGGGTGGTGGAGGTGCTGGAGTCGCCGCGCTTCATGCGCGCCATGGCGGACTACTTTCCGGAGGTGCCGGTGGATTCGATTCCCTTCCTGCTTGGCCTGAACCTGGGGGTGGCAAAGGATATTTCCAAGATCGATGCGCGCGGACCGGTCGCCGACTGGCTGGAAAAGCAGCGCCAGTTGCGGGAGGGCGAAGCATGATCCTGATCCCCGCGCTGCTGGCAATCGTTATCGGCACCCTCGTGGTCGGACTGGTGGCGCAACTGGTCATGCTGATGTCGCGCCGTTACAAGCTGACCTGGCGCCATGGCTTCGAATATGGCGCGCTGGTGACGGTGGCAGGCTTGGCGGGCGTGCTGCTGCGCTTTTTCAGCGGCATCGCGCTGCCGGCAGCGCTGGGTGCGGCGATTGCTTTCGCCTTCCATGCGCTGATGGGCGCCTGGTTCCTCGGCGTGCGGGCCAAAGACCGCGATGGCCATCCCGCAGGGTTCCTGCGCGGCGCGCTGTTTGGTTTGCTGGTTCTCGTGCTGGTGCTGGCGGCAGGCTTTGCGTTCGGTGCGCTGCAGGGCGTGATGGAAGTGCAGCGCGGCGCCGTAGACCCGGGCATATAATGTAGCCTTCCGAATACGCTGGACCAATCATCATGAACCGCTACCATAATCCCCTCGACCGTTTCATCACTGGCGCCGACAAGGCACTACGCGTGCTGGCTGGCGTCCATTCGGCGTCGCGCCCGAATCCGGCTGTGCATGCGGCGGACGCGGATATGACGGAGCAGGAACACCGCCACAGCGCGGGCCTGATGCGGGTGAACCATGTGGGCGAGGTGATGGCGCAGGCGCTGTACAACTCGCAGGCGCGCTTTGCCAAGAGCGACGAGGCGCGCGCGGCTTTCGACAAGGCCAGCCGGGAAGAGGAAGACCACCTGGCGTGGTGCGCCTCGCGCCTGTCGGAGCTGGGCTCGCAGCCAAGCTTCCTGAATCCTTTGTTCTATGCCGGCGCTTATGCGCTGGGCACCGCCGCCGCGCTGGCGGGCGATAAGCAAAGCCTGGGTTTTGTGGTGGAGACTGAGCGCCAGGTTGAAGCCCACCTGGCCAGCCACCTCGACAAGCTGCCGCCGCAGGACGCCAAGTCGCGCGCCATCGTCGAACAAATGCGCCTCGACGAAATCGCCCACGGCAAGGCCGCCGAAGACATGGGCGCCGAGAAAACCCCGCTGCCGATCCAGCTGGCAATGAAGGCCATGTCGAAGGTCATGACCTCGACCACTTACTACATCTAGTAGACGCCAGCAGCCTTAAGCGCCCAGCCGAGGATCATCACTGCGTTCGCGATCACCAAGCCGGCGGTCCAACGAGTCAGCTTAAGTATTTCGCCGCGCACCGAATCGACTTTTCCGTCTAACGCTCAGAGTGTCAGGGTCTTGATGGCGGCCGCGTAGGCGTTGCGGACTTCTTTGGTTTTCATCATGGACTGGTAGGCCTGGTCGACCTGCTCCAGCGTGGCGTCTGGCGGCACCTTGAGGACCAGGTGCCAGGGCGTTTGGGCGGCGGCTTCCTGGGCGGACAGCAGGCGGCTGATGCCCCAGTAGCCGCCGACAAGTCCCAGCAGGATTGCGCCTATTTCTTGGATGGACATGATTCGAGTTCGCGGTTGAGGGCGGCCTGGTATGCCGCCAGTGTTTGCGCGCGCGGGGTGCCTTCCGCTTCCCAGGAGATGGCGGTGTCGACGCGTTTGATCACGGCCGGCAGGGTGGCGTGCCAGTCCTCATTGCGCAGCAGGCGGCGGCCGGCGGCGACCAGCTCTTCCTGCGGCTTGGCGAGCCAGCTGATATGGCGTACCAGGTTGATGGCAAAAGGCGGGCAGGTCAGCGATTCGAAGGCCAGCGCGCCCACCTGGCGCGAAGTCAGCGCCAGGCTGCTGCGCCTGGCCCAGGTAAAGCCCAGCGCTACCAGCGCCACGGCATAAAACAGCAGGATGCCGGCAGCAATCGCCACGTTGCCGAAGCGGGAAAAGAGCCCCAGCGGCACCAGGCCAAACAAGGCCAGCGCCATCAGCCACACCATGGGCGCCAGCACCTTGTACGGCCCGAAAGGCGGCGGCGTCCAGCGCGGCCCCGCACCGGCTGGCGCGACCTGCTGTTTCCAGTGCAAAGCAAACAGCGGACGATGCGGCAGCAGGGGATGAGGAATGAAAGGCTCCTTGCCGCGCAAGGTGTAATGCTCCGCGCCGAAGTGCAGCGACCAGCGGCCACCCAGCGAGACCATCAGCACGCCTTCGTTGGCGTGCAGCAGCCGCGCCGAGTCGTACAGGTACAAGCCGGCCATGGCGGCCAGCAGCAATACCTCGGCGGGGATCGGCATCACTCGCTGCTATCCTTCTTCTTGAACAGCGATTTAAGGCCGGCGACTGCAGCCACCGCGCCTGCCACCAGGATCTTCCACATCGACGCGAAGAATGCCGCCGCCGCTGCCCAGAAGCCTTTCTTGGTCGCGATCGCGGCAGCACCGCCGGTGACCAGCGCGGCCAGGCCGAACTCCGCTACATGGTCGCCCGCCCGGAATTCGGAGTACTTCTCACCATCGTTGAAGTCATAGCCCAGCAGCGTCTTGCGGAAGCTGGCGATGTCGGCGTCCAGCGTTTCCGGCGACGACACCAGGGTCGCGCTCATTACACCGGTGCGGCCCAGCAGGCGGATGGTGTAGTTCAGCGATACGCCGTTATCCGAGCGCAGTTTCAGCGCCCATTCCAGGCGCTTGGTCTTTTCGTCGTAGTGCGGCGGGACAAACCAGCCTTCGGTATGCAGCGCGCCCAGGCCGAGACGCTTGCGCTCCTCATTGGCCGGGCCATCGTTTTCCTTCAGGGTTTTCAGCAGCGCGTCGGCGTCGATCTTCTCGCCATCTTTCACATAGCCGCTCGGGTCGAAAGTGAAGGCGGCCCACCAGCCGGCGTCGTTATCCAGCACGATGAAGTTGCCGTTTTCCGGCAGGTTGCCGGTCAACTCCAGGAAGCGGCGCGAGTTTTTCTCGTCCAGGAACTGCGTCTTGTCGTTCGGCGTTTTCAGCGTCGCCTTGCCGGCGATGGACTCAGCGCGCGGGCCGGTGTGCCAGTCGAGCTTTGCGAATTCGGCCTGGCGTTCTTCGGCTGACATCTGCTGTGCGATGGCCAGAACAGGCAGGAAGGCGAGCGTCGCCACCCAGGTACGGATCTTCATTTTAATTTCCCCATGGAATTATTGTATTAGGCCCAAGAGGATATCAGCGCGAAGGCGCGTGAAAATGCGCACTTTCTCACCGACTGGGCGGCAAGATATGCACGGGTCACCGCATGCTTGCTATTCGTTGGTTGATTGAAACGCTAGAATTGCAGAATTGCATTTCTGGAAACCCTGCGTGAAAGTCGAAACACCTTTGTTCGTTCCCGTGCTGTCTGCACTGCCGGTGTCAGCCTGCATGGTCATTCTGGGTTTGCCCGCCGTCAGCGATCACTATATCGTTGCCTTCCGTACGCTGTTCCTGGTCGCCTGCCTGCTATGGCTTATTCCGCTGACGCTGCTGCAGCGGGCCATGTGGCGTCGCCATTGGTCCTGGCTGCGCATGGGATTAGTTTTGCTGGTGGTTACCTATGCCATGGCCCTTACGAACGCACTGCTGGGGCAAAGTTTCGGGATCGTGCTGGGCATGGAAACGGGCCATCAATGGGGCAGGCTGGCGCGCGGCCTGGATAGCTGCTGGCTGGCGCTGATCGCCTTTTGTGCGGTCCACGCGATGGGAGGCTATTACCTGTCGCTGCAACAGGTGCAACTGCATCTGGCCCAGGCGCAAGGGGCGGCGCGCGATGCCGAGTTGCGTGCGCTGCGCCTGCAGGTTAATCCGCACTTCCTGTTCAACTCCCTGAACGCAATATCGGCGCTGGTGTCGGCCCAGTCCAACCGGGAGGCCAACCGCATGCTGGCATCGCTGTCCGACTTTCTGCGCGCCACCCTGGCCCACGATGGCCGCCACGAGCATGCGCTGGCCGATGAACTGGCCTTGCTCGACGCCTACCTCGCCATCGAAAAGGCGCGGCTCGGCGAACGCCTGCGCCTGACGATGAAGGTCGGCCCCGACCTGCTGGACAGCGTCGTGCCTTACCTGATCCTGCAACCGCTGGTGGAGAACGCGATCCGGCACGGCATCGCACCTCTGTCGACGCCCGGGCGGCTCGATATTCTGGTCGAGCGTGAGGGCGAGCGCCTGCTGATTGAGGTGCAGAACGACGGCCAGCAACGGCCGCACACGGGCAGCGGCATTGGCCTGGCCAACGTCAGGGAGCGCTTACGCCACCTGTATGGGGCGGAGCAGCAGGTGGATGCCGGCTGGAGATTGGAAGGCCGCTTCCAGGTCCGCATCGCCATGCCACTGCATGCTGTGGAGGCGGGAGCTTGAATATCCGCGTGGTGATCATCGACGACGAGCCGCTGGCCAGGCTGGCCATCAAAGTCAGACTGGCGCGGCGCGACGGTTTCGAGCTGGTGGGCGAATTCGGTGACGGCGCCCGCGCTGTCGAAGGTATTGTAGCGCTGCAGCCCGACCTGGTGTTCGTCGATGTTGAAATGCCTGGCAAGTCCGGCCTCGAAGTGCTGGCCGCGCTGCCGCCGGAGCAGCGGCCGATGGCGATCCTGCTCACTGCCTACGACAGCTTTGCCCTGCAAGCCTTCGAACTGGCCGCCCTCGATTACCTGCTTAAGCCGGTCGATGACGAACGCTTCGACGAAGCGCTTGACCGCACACAGCAGGCTTTTCCCTACCGAAGCCCGGGTCGTGCCACGGCACCGGCCGCAGAACCGGCGCTGCAAAGCTTCAGCGTGCGTGTCGGAGCGCGCACGGTACTGGTGCCGGTGGCGGAGGTTGAACGCATCGAGGCCGACGGCGACTATGCTTCCCTGCATGCGAACGGGACGACCTGGCTGGTGCGCGAACGCCTGCACAGCCTGGCCAGGCAGCTCGATCCGCGCCAGTTCCACCGCGTGCACCGCTCGACCATCGTGCGGCTGGACATGATCGCCGAACTGCGCTCGCTCACCAACCGGGACGCGTTGCTGCGCCTGCGCGACGGCAGTGTCCTGCGGGCCAGCCGCACCTATATGCCCGCCCTGGCGGCAGCGCTGCAACAGCGCAAAACAAGACCCGATTCACAGTCCAACTTGGAGAATGTATGTTAGGTAAGAAGAAGCTTGTCGCAGGCGCTGTGTTGAGCATGCTGTTGTCGTTGCCCGCCCTCGCGGCGGATGACGCCCCGTTGAATGCCTCCGATCGCGCTGCAATCGTGCAGACGCTGGTGGCGAAAATGAACGCAAACTACATCGAGCCTGCCGTGGCCGAACGCGTTGGCCGTGCGATCGCAAGCAAGAATGCCAAGGGAGGCTATGCGTCCGCCGCCAGCGCGAAAGCGCTGAGTGAGGCGCTGGCCAAGGACTTGCGCGAACTCAGTGGCGACAAGCACTTCGGCGCCGGGGTGTACGAAGGTTTCAGCGAGTCCAGCGGTGCTGCCGAGCTGCCTAGCCGTGCCCAGATCGAAGAGTGGCGCGAGCAGACCGCACGGCGCGGGTATGGTATCGAAAAGATCGAACGCCTTCCCGGCAACGTTGGCTACATCGAGCTGCGCAATTTCGGCAGCCCGGCATTCGTCGCCCCGGCATATACCGCGGCAATGACGCTGATGGCGGGAACGGATGCGCTGATCATCGACCTGCGCCGCAACGGTGGCGGCAGCCCGGATAGTGTGGCTTACCTGATCAGCCACTTTTTCCCGGTCGGCGACCATCGTCACCTGATCGACATGTACAATCGCCCGAACAATACTACGCAGCAGTACTGGACTGTGCCGACGGTCGCACAGCGTTACGACAAGCCGGTGTACGTATTGACCTCGGCACGTACCTTTTCCGGCGGGGAGGATTTCTCGTACGGCATCCAGGTGCAAAAGCGCGGGACGCTGGTTGGGGAGACCACCGGCGGCGGCTCCAATCCGGTGGGATGGTTCAGCGTGGGACATGACATTGCTGTGGCGATCCCGACCTCGCGCACGACCAATTTCGTCACCAAAACCAACTGGGAGCATGTCGGCGTGAAACCGGATATCGCGGTTCCCGCGGCACAGGCGCTGCAAACGGCGCATGCCGCCATCTTGCGTCACCTTGTCGCAGCCGCAAAGGAAGACAAGGGGCGTACCGAGCTGCAACGCCTGCTCGCCATGGTGGAGAAGGGCGAAACCGAGGCGCCAATTTATACCCTCAGGGGTGAGCGCAAATAGTTCAACTTAGAAAACACCGGCTGCCTTAAGTATCCAGCCGGTGGTGGCGACTAGGTTGGCGATCGTGAAGCCCGCTACCCAGTAGATGAGCCTTTCGTGGTCACGGCGAAGCTGGACCATTTCGGTATGCATTTCGTCGAAACGCCGGTCGGTGTGATCGCGAGATGCATCGATGCGATTAATCATGGCATCGCGTGTTCCATCGATGCGGTCTCGCAGTTCGTCCATTTTGCGATAGGCGTGCTCGCGGAACTCATCGGCTTTTTCGTCCAGTCTGGCAACCTGCCTTTGAAGAAGAGTTAGCTCTTCTTTTTGCGCATCCATGTTCACTTCCAATTTGACGACGCGTTCCTCGTAATCCATGGCTCCTCCCGCTCGGCGTTGGTTAGACTCTGCCGCAGTTCACGGCGGGAGGCTTTGAGCTTGGACAGGGGCGGTGCGCGAAAGTTCAAATTTTTTTCAGGCTGCGCTCGATGGCGCCGGAGGTGGCGGCCTTGAGGAGGCGCTGGAATTTAGGACATTCGGCGTGGCTGGGGGCAGGGCAGGCGGCGGCGTGGCGCAGGCCTTCGCTCATGGCTTTCAGGCGCTTGGACAGGGCGTCAATCTCCTCGGCCTTGGCCAGCAAAAACGCGCGGTCGATGGCGGTGCCGCCGTCGGGCGTGAACATGGCGCCGATTTCATCGAGCGACAGGCCGGCCGACTGCCCCAGCGCGATCAACGCGAGCGTATCGAGCACGCTCGGCGCGTAAGTGCGCCGCAGGCCGTTGCGGCCGGATGGCTTGATCAATCCCTTTTTTTCGTAATAGCGCAGCGCCGAGGCGGCGACATTGGCGCGCTCCGCTACTTCTGCAATATCCATCAGAAATCCCTTGACTTGAAGTTGACTTCAACCTCTACAGTGTGCACATCGCTCAAGGAGATTGCAATGGAAATCATCATTATCGGCATCGGCGCCACCTTCGTGATGGACCTGTGGCTGGCCATGCTCAAACGGCTGGGTGTAAAGACGCTCAATATGGCCTTCATCGGCCGCTGGGCGGGCCATCTGGCGCGCGGCCGCCTGGCGCATGCCTCAATCGGGGCGGCGGAGCCAGTGCCCGGGGAGGGTGCGTTGGGCTGGGCGGTGCACTACGCCACCGGCATCGCCTTTGCCGTCGCGCTGGTGGCGGTGGCGGGCCAGGGCTGGCTGGCGGCCCCCACGCTGGCGCCGGCGCTGGCGGTCGGCATCGCCACGGTGGGTGCGCCGCTGTTTGTAATGCAGCCTGCCATGGGCTTGGGCGTGGCCTCCAGCAAGACGCCGACACCGCTGAAGAACTGCTTGCGCAGCCTGGCCAACCACGCCGTATTCGGCTTCGGCCTTTACCTCTCCGCCTTAATCGTCAAAGGAATCGCACCATGAAGAAAATCGCCGTCATTTACCATAGCTCGCACGGCCACACCGCCCATATCGCCTCGCACATTGCCCAGGGCGCCGCCACCGTGGCGGGGACCGAGGTGCATGTGCTGCAAGCGGCTGAAATGGCCACCGCGCCGGAGGCGCTGCTGCAATACGATGGCCTGCTGCTTGGTTCTCCGACCTACCTGGGCGGTGTGTCGGGCGCGTTCAAGTCCTTCATGGATGCCACCGGAAAGATGTGGCGCACGCAGCAGCTGAAGGGCAAGCTGGCCGCCGGCTTCACGGTGTCTTCGCTGCCGGCGGGGGACAAGCAATCGACGCTGATGTCGATGTTCACCTTCTGTATGCAGCACGGCATGCTATGGGTAGGCAATCCGATCATCCCCGAACAGCAAAGCGGGGTGTCGTACGAGCAGGCAGCGAACCGGCTCGGATCGTGGTCGGGGATGATGGCCCAGGCGGGCCACGGTGCGCCGAGCGATGAATTCGCGCCCGGCGATATCAAGACAGCCCTGCTGTTCGGGCAGGGCTTTGCGGAGACGCTGCTCAGGCTTCGATGATCTCGAAGCTGTGGGTGATTTGCGCGGTCTTGGCCAGCATGATGCTGGCGGAGCAGTACTTGTCGTGGGACAGGGTGATCGCGCGGTCGACCACCTCGGGCTTGAGCCCCTTGCCGGTAACGACGAAGTGGAAGTTGATCTTGGTGAAGACCTTCGGTTCGGTCTCGGCGCGCTCGGCCTGCAAGGTCACCTCGCAGCCCTGCACGTCGGCCCGGCCCTTCTTCAGGATCAGCACCACGTCATAAGCGGTGCAGCCGCCGGTGCCCAGCAACACCATCTCCATCGGGCGCGGCGCCAGGTTATGGCCGCCGCCTCCGGGTGCGCCATCCATCGCCACCATGTGGCCAGAACCCGTCTGGGCGCGAAAACTCATGCCCGAAGGGCCATTCCAGCTGACTTTCACTTCCATCGAAATCTCTCCGTAAAATGCGTCTGGGCATTATACGGTCATCATGTATTTCTCGCTCTTCATGCGCCGCTCGGTGTACCAGACGCACAGCATGGCCAGCAGCAGGCTGCTGAAGAAGGTCTGGGCGAAGGGCAGCCAGCCGATGCTCTGGCCTTTGGCCAGTTCGCGCAGCAAGGTCTGGTTGGAGAGCACCGGCACCATATACATCCACCAGCTGTTGGATAGGTTCATCATCGGCACCACGATCACCGGCACCAGCGGCACGATCATGGTGAAGCTGACCAGGGTTTGCGCCTCCTTGAAGGAGCGGGCGTTGATGGCGAGCGCGATTTCCAGTGCGGCGGCAAACAGCGACAGGGCGACGGAGGCCAGGCACACCATGGCCAGGTCGCGCCAGCCCAAGCGCCACGACAGGCCGATTTCCTCCAGCGGCAGGTATTTCAGGATGCCGTGCGCAATCGCCAGCTCCAGCGTGATGCCGACAATCGACAGCAGGGAAGCGGCCAGCCATTTGCCGATGATCAGGTCGGCCGGGCGCACCGGCTGCGCCATCAGCACTTCCAGCGAGCGGCGTTCGCGTTCGCCCGCGGTACTGTCGACCGCAGTGCTCATGCAGAACATGAAGGCCGGGATGAAGAAGATGCCCAGCATGGTACTGATGGTGTTGGCCGAGCGTGCCGCGCTGTTGCCGGCATCGTAGCGCTGCACCAGCACCGGGTTCAGGTTGACCGGCGATACGCCATGCGCCAATAGGCGGGCGCTGGCGATGTTGCGGCTGTAATCGCGCAGCACATACTCCACTTCATCGAGTTTGCGCGCGCTGTCGGAGGCCGAGTTGTACCAAAGTTCAACCCGGGCCGGACGCATGGCATGGTAGTTCTCCGCGAAATCGGGCGTCAGGCGCAGCACGGCGGGTACCGACTGGCTCCGCAACAGGGCGTTGATTTCTTCCTCGTTGGCCGGCTCAAGTTCCTTGATGGTGACGTTGCGCTGGCGCAGCTGGTTCATGAGGGTAGGCGCCTGGTCGCCGCCGATCACGCCCAGTTCCACGCCCTCGCGTTCCGGCTTGGTGGCGCGGTCGATCTGGCGCTGCAGTACCAGCCCCACCAACAAGGGGTACATCAGCACGAACAGCAGCAGCAGGCTGAGGGCGCGGCGGTCGCGCAGCGTTTCCACCAGTTCCTTGCGCAGCACGATGGGGAACTTGAGTTTCATAGCTCGATCCCTTCCTCGGTGCCGACCAGGCGCACGAAGGCATCCTCCAGGCTTGGCAAGCCGGCCAGCTCGCATAGCTGCTGCGGCGTGCCCTGGGTGACCGTGGTGCCGTTGGCGATCACGATCACGTCGTCGCAGGAATGGATCACTTCCTGCATGACGTGGGTTGCCATGATGACGCAGCAGCCGTCGGCTTTCAGTGCGGCCAGGGCGCGGCGCAGGGCGCGCGTGCTCATCACGTCCAGGCCGCGGCTTGGTTCGTCCAGCAGCAGGTGGCGCGGGCGGTGCAGCAGGGTGCGCGCCAATGCGACCTTGATGCGCTGGCCTTGCGAGAAGCCCTTGGCGCGGCGGTCGATGATGTCCTCCAGCGACAGCAGGTCGATGACTTCGCGCGTGCGCTGCTCGATCGCCTGGTCGGCCATGTCGTTCAGTTCACCGAAGTAGCGCAGGTATTCGCGCGTGGTCAGGCGTTCGTACAGGCCGAATTGGTCGGTCAGCACGCCGACGTTGCGCCGCACCGTCATCGGATCCAGGGCCGGGTCGACACCGTCGATGGAGATGGTGCCGTGGTCGCGCTGCAGCAGACCGACCAGGGTACGCAGCAAGGTGGTCTTGCCGGCGCCGTTCGGTCCCAGCAGGGCGGTGATGATGCCGTCGCGGGCGGTGAAGCTGGCGCCGGCCAGCGCCTGCACTTTGCCGAAGCGCTTGCAGAGGTTGTGGACTTCGATCATGGTTGGGGACCCGCGCTATTCAGCTGGAAAGTCGGGGCCGGGATCTCGCTCAGGCATTCGGCCTTCAGCGCTACCCCGGGCTGGTCAAGGAAGCTGCGCATCAGGCGCGGCATGCAGCCCAGCGGCGACACGATATGGCCGCCGTTCTTCACCACCAGGTGCTGGGCATTCTTCATATAGCGGCGCGCCGACTCGGCACGGCGCGGCGGCGTGACCGGATCCAGGGCGCCGGACATCAGCAACACTGGCGCCTCGATCATCGACGGCTCCTTGTACGGCACTGCCGGCACCGACATGGTTTCGCACATTTTCCCGATGCGCATGATCTGCGGCGCGCCAAGGAAGGAGCCGCGCGTGTCCTCTTCCAGCAATTGCGGCGTCAGGCGCGGGAAGTCTTCGGCGCATACCACCGCCAGGTGCAGCGGCATGGCGGGGCCGCTGTCGGACGCGAAATCGCGCGAGATATTGCTGCGCGCGATAAAGGGCTGCCAGCGGTCCTGGTAGGCGCTGTGGATCAGGAAGGGCAGGCGGCGGCTGTCCGCCTGCGAATAAAGGATGTTGTGTACGGTGCCGAGGAAGCGCATGCTGGTCATTTCCACCTTGCTGGCTTCGGCCGTGCGCGGGTCCGGCAGGTTCAGGGTGGCGGGCGATCTCGCCAGGCGCGCCGCCAGGGCGTCGAATTCGCGCCGCAGGTTGGGGAAGGCGGTGGCGCAGACGGTATCGTCGGCGCATTGCTTGAACAGGGCGTCAAGGGCGGCCTGGGCGTCGCGCGCGCCGGCCGGCACCACCTGGTCGGGCGCCGCCACGCCATCCAGCACCATGGCGCGCACGCTGCCGGGGTTCAGCCTGGCATAGGCCTGGGCCAGGCGGCTGCCGTAAGAGCCGCCCCACAGGTTGATGCGGCCATAGCCCAGCGACGAGCGGACGAATTCGATATCGCGCGCCGCCTGCTCGGTTGTATACAAGTTGAAGCGCTTGTTCAGGCCCTTGATGCAATTGCGGGTTTCGGCCAGCAGCTCGTCTTCGGTGGCGGTTTCGACATTCTTGCCGGGTTTGCAATCAAGTTTGCCCGATAATCCGGTGCCGCGCTGGTCGATCAGGACAATGTCGCGCGTCGCGCGCACCTTGCGGAAGGTTGTATTCAGCAAGGGCACCAGGTCGCTGCCCGCTTCGCCCGGGCCGCCGGCCAGCAGGAACAGCGGGTCGCGCCGGGCCGACTCGCGCAGGGCGGGCGCCACCACCACGTGCAGGCTGAGGGTGGCGCCGGGGGTGTTATGGTCCAGCGGCACGGCCAGACGGTGGCAGCGCAAGGCTTCCTCCGTGCCCGGCAGGTGGCAATCCCTGCCGGATTGGGCAAGCGCCAGGGCCGGCGCCAGTAGCGCCGCCAAGGCCAGGACCGAACGCATAGCCGTCTCCTCTTATGGGTTCTGGAGCTCCATAGTAGCTCTGCAATATTTGCTTAGCAACGGAAACGCGGTACAGGGCGGGGTTGACTCGGCAAGCCGATCCGGGCTACAATCGCCAGCTTTCCTTTTCGCTCGGGAAAATTAAACAAGAAGGCTGCGTCCGCTGAAGCACAGGGGCGGAACCACCGATAGAGCGTTTTTTATCTTTCACAGAAAGTTCAAACATGAAAACTTTTTCCGCTAAGGGCCATGAAGTCCAGCGCGATTGGTTCGTGATTGACGCGACGGACAAAGTCCTCGGCCGTGTTGCCAGCGAAGTGGCACGCCGACTGCGCGGCAAGCATAAGCCAGAATTCACCCCTCACGTTGACACCGGCGACTTCATCGTTGTCGTGAACGCAGGCAAACTGCGCGTGACCGGTACCAAGGCAACCGAGAAGACCTACTACCGTCACTCCGGTTACCCAGGCGGCATCTACGAGACCAACTTCCTGAAGATGCAACAGCGCTTCCCAGGCCGCGCCCTGGAAAAGGCAGTGAAAGGCATGCTGCCGAAGGGTCCTCTGGGCTACGCCATGATCAAGAAGCTGAAAGTGTACGCTGAGGGTTCCCACCCACACGCTGCCCAGCAACCTAAAGCACTCGAATTCTAAGGAACTGACATGATCGGTAACTACAACTACGGCACCGGCCGTCGCAAGAGTGCAGTTGCTCGCGTGTTCATCAAAGCTGGCACCGGCCAGATCATCGTGAACGGCAAGCCAGCAGCTGAGTACTTCTCCCGTGAAACCGGCCTGATGGTGATCCGTCAGCCGCTGGAACTGACCGGCAACACCGAACGTTTCGACATCAAAGTCAACGTGCACGGTGGCGGCGAGTCCGGCCAGGCAGGTGCAGTGCGTCACGGTATCACCCGTGCACTGATCGACTACGATGCAGGCCTGAAGGGCGATCTGGCACGTGCCGGCTTCGTCACTCGCGATGCTCGTGAAGTTGAACGTAAAAAAGTTGGTCTGCGCAAAGCACGTCGCGCAAAGCAATTCTCGAAGCGTTAATCTTTACGCTCTCGTACAAAAAGCCGCTGGATTCAGCGGCTTTTTTGTTTTTTAGAACCGGTAAATCTGGGTCTGACCCAAGGGTCAGACCCAGATTTACCGGTTTTGATAGAATGACCCCTCGTTTAAAATTTACCTCGCAAGGAAGAAAAAAATGATCAAAGTAGGCATCGTCGGCGGCACTGGTTACACGGGTGTGGAACTGCTGCGACTGTTAGCCGCACACCCTGAAGTCCAGCTGACCGCGATTACTTCGCGCAAAGAGGACGGTCTGCCGGTGGCTGAGATGTATCCTTCCCTGCGCGGCCGCGTGAACATCGCTTTCAGCTCGCCGGACAAGGTCGACCTGAGCCAGTGCGACGTGGTGTTCTTCGCCACCCCGCACGGCGTGGCGATGGCGCAGGCGCCTGAGCTGCTGGCCAAAGGCGTGAAAGTGATCGACCTGGCGGCGGACTTCCGCATCAAGGACCGCGCCGTGTTCGAAAAGACCTACAAGATCGACCACACCGCGCCGGAACTGCTGGAGCAAGCCGTGTACGGCCTGCCGGAGCTGAACCGCGAAGACATCAAAAAGGCAAACCTGATCGCCAACCCAGGCTGCTACCCGACCACCATGCAGCTGGGCTTCGTACCGCTGCTGAAGGCAGGCCTGATCGACGCTGGCCACCTGATCGCCGACTGCAAATCCGGCGTGTCCGGCGCAGGCCGCAAGGCGGAAATCGGCACCCTGTTCTCCGAATCGTCGGACAACTTCAAGGCCTACGGCGTGAGCGGTCACCGCCACACCCCGGAGACTTCGGCCCAGTTGCAGCGCTACACCAGCGAGAAGGTCAACCTGATCTTCACCCCGCACCTGACCCCGATGATCCGCGGCATGCACTCGACCCTGTACGCGCGCCTGACCAAGGACGTGTCGAACGAAGCGCTGCAAAAGCTGTTCGAAGACGCCTACGCCGACCAGCCGTTCGTCGACGTGATGCCATGGGGCTCGCACCCGGAAACCCGCAGCACCCGTGGCGCCAATATGCTGCGTCTGGCGCTGCACCGTCCGGACAATGGCGACACCCTGATCGTGCTGGTAGTGCAGGACAACCTGGTCAAGGGCGCATCCGGCCAGGCTGTGCAGTGTATGAACCTGATGTTCGGCCTGGACGAAGGCCTGGGCCTGCAAACCATCGCCCTGATGCCATAAGTGGAAGCTGCTGCTGAACAGCCTCGCGTGCCCTTGCTGGCGCGCGTGCTGGGCCTCGCCGCTGTCCTGGTCGCCGCTGGCGTGCTGGTGATGTGGGGCGTGGACCTGGGCAAGCGCGTGATCGGGGTTTCCAAGGGCGAAGCCGGGCCGACGGTGGCGAAGCAGTTGGCCGCCGCCGAGCTGGAGCTGGCCCGCGTGACGGCCGAGCGCGATGCGCTGGCGGAAAAGCTGAAGGCTGCCCCGCCGGTCGCCGCTGCTGCCACGTCCGGCGCTCCCGACGCCGAGCTGGCCAAGCTGCACGCCGACCTGGCGCTGCTGGAAGACGTCCTCCCGCCAGCCAAGCCCGGCAGCGGCTTACAGATCCGCGGCATGCAAGCCCGCATGGCTTCGCCCCGGCTATTGCATTACACGGTTCTGCTCCAATATGGGGCAAAGAAGAAAGGCCCCGCCGCCTGGGCGGGCCGGCTCAAGCTGGCCGTCACGGTCGAGCAGGGCGGCAAGAAATCTGTGCTTGAGTACCCGAAAGAGGGTGCCGAGCGCTACGACATGAAAATCGAGCATTACCAGCGCGTTGACGGCACGCTGGAGCTGCCCGAGGGCGCCAAAGCGGTAGCTGTTGCGGTCAGCATGTCGGAAAAGGGAAAAATCGTTGCTACCGAGGCAACGAACGTACGCTGAGAAAGCGGCCAGGTCCGGCATGGACTATAATGGGTCAACTGATTTTAAGTAGGAGTAACACATGACTGCAGTAGCCGAAGACGTGATTCCGGCACCGATCGTTTTCACCGACGCCGCGGCCGAGAAAGTAGCGCAACTGATCGAAGAAGAAGGCAATCCAGACCTGAAGCTGCGCGTATTCGTGCAGGGTGGCGGTTGCTCCGGCTTCCAATACGGCTTCACCTTTGACGAAATCGTCAACGAAGACGACACCACCATGGTGAAGAACGGCGTCCAGCTGCTGATCGACTCGATGAGCTACCAGTACCTGGTCGGCGCAGAGATCGACTACAAGGACGACCTGGAAGGCGCGCAATTCGTGATCAAGAACCCATCCGCAACCTCCACCTGCGGCTGCGGCTCATCCTTCTCCGTCTAAGCCAAGCTTATACGGCCGAGCCCGTGTCCACCTTGGGGTCAGACCCTTTGGTGGACACGGGCTCTTGCGTTAACGGGGATATAAAGCGCCGAGGATGCGTTCGCCGCGCGCGCCGGTGACCGAGGGCAGGTTGCCAGCCTGGCGTTCGCCGAAGCGGAAGGCGAGCCAGGCAAAGGCCAGCGCCTCTACCCGGTTGGGTGGGACGCCCAGCGCATCAGTCGACTGTACCGTTGTCGCTTCGCCCAGTTCTGCCTGCAGCTCGCGCATCAGCGTGGCGTTGTAGGCGCCACCGCCGCAAACATAGACGGCATCCGAACCATGCGGGGCAATTTCACGCGCCAGGGAGACGGCGGTCAGGCGCGTCAGCGTGAACATCACATCCTCAGCGGGAGCGCCGGAGAACGGCGCCAGCCGCGCATCGAGCCAATCGGCGTGGAATAGGTCGCGGCCGGTACTCTTCGGCGCCGGCAGGGCAAAGTAGGGCTCGGCCAGCAGCGCAGCCAGCAGGCCCGGCACTTCCTTGCCGGTGGCGGCCCAGGCGCCGTTGTCGTCATACTCCACGCCTTTGTGGCGGGTGATCCAGGCATTCATCAGCACATTGCCGGGACCGGTGTCGTAGCCGCCGACCGTGCCATCCTTATGCAGCAGGGAGATATTGGCGATGCCGCCGATATTGGCCAGCACGCGCGTTTTGCCTTCCTTGCCGAACAGCGCCTTATGCGCCGCCGGTACCAGCGGCGCGCCCTGGCCGCCAGCTGCCACGTCGCGCGAGCGGAAATCGGCAATCACATCGATGCCGCACAGTTCGGCCAGCAGGGCAGGGTTATTGGTCTGGCGTGTGAAGCCCAGTTCAGGGCGGTGGCGAATCGTCTGGCCGTGGACGCCAACAGCGCGCACGTCGGCCGCTTTCATGTCGGCTTTGGCCAGCAGCTGCGCCACGCAATCAGCGTAAATTTCCGCGAGCTTGTTACCGGCCAGCGCCTCGCGTTCGATTTCGTTCGGAGACGCGGCTTGCAGCGCCATCAGCTCGTCACGCAGCGCCTGCGGGAACTCTACATAGGCCGCCGACATGGTACGCGCCGCGCCTGCCCAGAAATCCACCAGCACCCCATCCACGCCATCCAGGCTGGTGCCCGACATCAGGCCGATATATAAGCTCATGTGCTCCTCCTTTGCTACATTGTAATTCGGGGTCATGTCTGACAAATGGACAAAAGGCGCACGAAAGTGCGCCTTTTGTCCATTTGTCAGACATGACCCCGACTTTATTTGGCGGCGACGTTGTTGACGTTGCTATTCGGGCGCAGCAGGGCGAAGCGGTGGATCATGTCGCCTGCGTGGGTTTTGAAGCGGGCCATTTCGGCGGCGGTCAACGGGGCTTGCGCCTGGATGTTGAGCTTGTTCGGGTCGCGGGCTTCGCCGCCTACGCGGAATTCGTAGTGCAGGTGGGCGCCGGTGGACCAGCCAGTGGAGCCGACATAGCCAATGATATCGCCCTGGCTGACCTTGGCGCCTTTGCGCATGCCATTACCGAAGCGGCTCATGTGCGCGTAAGCGGTGGTGTAGTTGGCCCAGTGCTTGATCACGACCACGTTGCCGTAGCCGCCCTGCACGCCGGCGAAGTCGATCACGCCATCACCGGCAGCGCGGATCGGGGTGCCGGCTGCGGCTGCGAAGTCGGTGCCCTTGTGCTGCTTCCAGTTGCCGGAAATCGGGTGCGAGCGCATGCCGAAACCGGACGAAATACGCGAGAACTCCAGCGGCGATTTCAGGAAGGCTTTCTTCAGCGATTTGCCGTCGAAGCTGTAGTAGCCGCCGCCCGACTTGGTCTGCGGGTCCTCAAACCATACGCTCTGGTATGTGGTGCCCTTATTGGTGAATTCGCCCGCCAGAATACGGCCGGCGCGCACGAACTCGCCGTCCTGCCAGAAGGTTTCGTACACCACGTTGAAACGGTCGCCGCGCTTCAGGTCGGAGCGGAAGTCGATGCTGGTCGAGAACATCTCGATGATCTGCGCCACGATCGAATCGGGCAGGCTGCTGCCATCCGAGCTGGAGTCGGTTGCGGCGTACAGGGTGGTGGTGATTTCACGGGCGCGCATCTCGACGCGGCGCTCCAGTTTCGCGGCCACTTCTTCGGCCGTGAAGGTGTCACCCGTGCGGGTGACCAGAATATTCTTGACGGGGTTGTCTTTGCCGTCCACAACGGTGGCTTTCAGCCACAGCAGGTTGCCGTTTTCGTCGGTCTGCGCCTGCACGCGCTTGCCGCTGCGCAGCTGCATGATGGCGCGCGCGGTCTTGTCCTTCTTGATGAAATTTTCAGCAGCGTCATCTTCTACGCCCAAACGGTTCAGCAGCGTAGCGAGGGTGTCGCCGGCGCGGATCTTTTCTTCGTGGACGTATTTCTGGGTGGCTTCTTGCTGCTGCAGGGCGGTGATCTGCGTGGAGAGATCCGGGAGCTGGATATCCTGGGCAATGGTCTTCACGGGCAGGTCGCTGGCGTCGGGCGCCAGCGGAGCCACGCCAGCTGCACCAAAAGCGCATACGGCCAGGAAGAGGGCCGATGCGCTGATGATCCGGGCTTTTCGCGTCGAACCTAGCAGATTGTACAAGCGTGAGCTTGTGAACTTGTTTATAGGGTTCATGCAATCAGTTAAAATTTGCCGCTTGAACTTTTAGGATTCTTGGTATTTTGTTCTAAGTTGTTGATTTAATTCGTTTTCATCGGGCAAGATTGATGGGATCGGGCATTATATCAAAGTCCTGAGCCGTGCCAACAATTTGAGAGAATCTCGCGAAATATGAATACAGATAACAAAATCCTGCCGCTGAGCGACAGCGTCCAGGAAGCCCTCGCCATCACCAAACGCGGTGTGGACGAGCTCATCATCGAAAGCGAATTCGCTCAAAAGCTGGCGCGCTCGGAAAAGACGGGCGTGCCGCTGCGCATCAAACTGGGCCTGGACCCGACCGCTCCTGACTTGCACCTGGGCCACACCGTGGTGCTGAACAAGATGCGCCAGCTGCAGAACCTGGGTCATCAGGTGATCTTCCTGATCGGTGACTTCACCTCCATGATTGGCGACCCGTCGGGCCGCAACGTGACCCGTCCGCCGCTGACCCGCGAGCAGATCGAGCTGAACGCACAGACTTACTTCAAGCAAGCTTCGCTGGTGCTGGATGCGGCCAAGACTGAAATCCGCTACAACTCGGAGTGGTGCGATCCGCTGGGCGCGCGCGGCATGATCCAGCTGTCTTCGCGCTACACCGTGGCGCGCATGATGGAACGCGACGACTTTTCCAAGCGTTTCAAGAACGGCACCCCGATTTCCGTGCACGAGTTCCTGTACCCGCTGATGCAGGGCTACGACTCGGTGGCGCTGAAGGCTGACCTGGAGCTGGGCGGCACCGACCAGAAGTTCAACCTGCTGGTTGGCCGCGAGTTGCAAAAGGATTACGGCCAGGAGCAGCAGTGCATCCTGACCATGCCGCTGCTGGAAGGCCTGGACGGCGTGGAGAAGATGTCCAAGTCGAAGAACAACTATATTGGTATCACCGAGCCGGCCAACACCATGTTCGCCAAGGTGATGTCGATTTCGGACGTGATGATGTGGCGTTACTACGACCTGCTGTCGTGGAAGTCGATCGAGGAAATCGCTGGCCTGAAGAAGGCGATCGAGGGCGGCGCCAACCCGCGCGATGCGAAAGTGGCGCTGGCGCAGGAAATCGTGGAACGCTTCCACTCGCGCCAGGCGGCGGAAGATGCGCTGGCCGACTTCGTCAACCGCTCGAAGGGCGGTATTCCTGACGACGTGCCGGAAGTGGCCCTGTCCGGCGCGCCGGTCGGTATCGGCCAGCTGCTGAAGCAGGCTAACCTGTGCGCTTCGACTTCGGAAGCGCTGCGCATGATCGACCAGGGTGGCGTTCGTATCGATGGCACTGTGATCTCCGATAAGGCACTCAAGGTTGAGGCTGGCACGTTTGTGATGCAAGTCGGTAAGCGTAAGTTTGCGAAAGTGACCCTGTCGGCATGATCGGGCTGCTGCAACGCGTTTCGTCGGCCAAGGTGGTTGTCGATGGCGAGACCACCGGCGCTATCGACGGCGGGCTGATGGTGCTGGTGTGCGCGGAGAAGGGCGATACGGAGAAGGAGGCTGACCAGCTGCTGGCCAAGCTTCTGACGTATCGCGTGTTTTCCGATGATGCTGGCAAAATGAACAAGTCCGTGACGGATGTTGCGGGCGGGTTGTTGCTGGTGCCGCAGTTCACCCTGGCTGCGGATACCAACTCGGGCACGCGGCCTTCGTTCAGCCCGGCGGCTGCGCCGGCGGATGGCAAGCGTTTGTTTGAGTACTTTGTGGCGCAGGCGCGTTCGAAGCACGCGGTCGTTGGCACGGGCGTGTTTGGGGCGGATATGAAGGTGTCGCTGACCAATGATGGGCCGGTGACGTTTTGGTTGCAGGTGAATCCTAAGTAAACCGGTAAACCTGGGTCTGACCCAAGGGTCAGACCCTGTCTGAGCTACGGCCACGGGCTTCGGCATATCTGGGTTTGGAGAATACTATGAAAATCTGGAGCGATTCCTTCAAAGACGGCGCCGCCATCCCCGGCGAGTACGCCTTCGCCGTGCGCGACCCGGCCACCAAAGTGCGCCTGTCCGCCAACAAGAACCCGCACCTGGCCTGGTCTGAGGTGCCCAACGGCACCCAATCCCTGGTCCTGCTCTGCATCGACGGCGACGCCCCCACCGACGGCACCAACGTCAACAAGGAAGGCGCCACGCTGCCGGCATCGATGCCGCGCGCCGACTTCTTCCACTGGTCCCTGGTCGACATCCCAACCAGCCGCACCAGCATTGCCGCCGGCGAGTTTTCGAAAGAAGTAACCCCTAAAGGCAAGCCGGCGACCCTGCCAGCGCCCCTGCGCCACGGCATCAACGACTACACCGGCTGGTTCGCGTCCGACAAGGACATGGCCGGCGACTATTACGGCTACGACGGCCCATGCCCGCCATGGAACGACGAGCGCACCCACCACTACGTTTTCCGCCTGTACGCGTTGGACATCCCGCGCCTGGAACTGGAAGGCCGCTTTACCTGCCAGGATGTGCTGAAAGCCATCCACGGCCATATCCTCGACGAGGCCCAGGTAATCGGCAGCTACTCACTGTTTGAATGACCAAAATCCTGCTGATCCGCCACGGCGAAACCACGTGGAACGCCGTGCGCCGCCTGCAAGGCCACACCGACATCCCCCTGAGTCCAACCGGCGAGCGCCAGGCCGAAGCCCTGGCCCGCGCGCTGGCCGACGAACCGCTTGACGCCATCATCTCCAGCGACCTGGGTCGCGCCCTGCAAACCGCCCAGGCGGTCGCCGTGCTGCACCCGCAGCTGCCGCTGCACACCGACCCCGGCCTGCGCGAGCGCGGCTACGGCGCCTTTGAAGGCCTCTTATATACAGAAATCGCAGAACGCTACCCGATCGAGTTTGCCGAATGGCAGGCGCGGGACGTGGACGCCGTGATGCCGGCCGGCGAGCGCGTGGCTGAAAGCTTCCGCCAGTTCTACCAGCGCTGCCAGGACGGCATCGCGCGCTGGGCGGTGCAATACCCGCAACAATCCATCCTGATCGTCGCCCACGGCGGCGTGCTGGAATGCGCCTACCGCGCCGCACGCGGCCTGTCGATCGACGGCCCGCGCGATTTCCAGGTCAAGAACGCCAGCATCAACCGTTTTACCTTTGGTAACGGTGTATTGGCACTTGAGCAATGGGGCGAGGTCGAGCACCTGTCCGAAAGCCGCGACGACATCGTATAAAAAAGTGCTTAGTTTTTGGGCAGTGGATCGGTTAAAATAGCCCCCTTTCCCAAGCCGCATTACGGATTTATCAATTGAAAATCGGACCCCACGAGCTCCGCAACAATGTCTTTGTCGCGCCTATGGCAGGTGTGACGGACCGCCCGTTCCGCCAATTGTGCAAGGAACTGGGTGCGGGCTACGCTGTGTCCGAGATGGCCGCCTCCAACCCGCGCCTGTGGGCCAGCGAGAAGTCCTCGCGCCGCACCGACCACACCGGCGAGATGGAGCCGAAAGCCGTGCAGATCGCCGGCGCAGTGCCGGAAGAACTGGCCGATTGCGCCAAATTCAACGTCGACCGCGGCGCGCAGATCATTGATATCAATATGGGCTGCCCGGTGAAAAAGGTGTGCAACAACTGGTGCGGCTCGGCCCTGTTGCAGCACGAAGACCTGGTCCAGCGCATCCTGGAAGCGGTGGTGCCGGCCGTGAACGTGCCGGTTACCCTGAAATTCCGCACCGGCTGGAACCGCGAAAACAAGAACGCCCTGCGCATTGCCCGCATCGCCGAACAAGCCGGCATCCAGATGCTGACGCTGCACGGCCGCACCCGCGCCGACGGCTATACCGGCGACGCCGAATACGACACCATTG
Source organism: Pseudoduganella sp. OTU4001 (assembly GCF_038440195.1). NCBI lineage: Bacteria > Pseudomonadati > Pseudomonadota > Betaproteobacteria > Burkholderiales > Oxalobacteraceae > Pseudoduganella > Pseudoduganella sp. OTU4001. The sequence goes on from NZ_JASATG010000021.1 coordinate 52,492, forward strand.
CCGCCGTCAAGGCGGCAGCGAACATTCCGGTGGTCGCCAACGGCGACATCACCACCCCTGAGAAAGCGCGTTATGTGCTCGACAAGACCGGCGCCGACGCCGTCATGATCGGCCGCGCTGCCCAGGGACGCCCATGGATCTTCCGCGAAATCGACCATTTCCTGCGCACCGGCGAACATATGCCGGCACCGCTGGTGGCCGAGGTGCGCAAGCTGATGGACGAACATTTGCAGGCCCATTACGCCTTCTACGGCGAATTCCTGGGCGTGCGCACCGCGCGCAAACACATCGGCTGGTATGTGCGCGACCTCCCGGGCGGGGAGGAGTTCCGGCAGGAGATGAACCGCCTCGAGTCGACCGCAGAACAACTGCGCGCAGTCGACAGCTTCTTCGAATCCCAATGGAAGTACGGCGACCGGTTACAATACCGCCTCGCCGAAGAACCGCTGGCTGCGTAACACGCGCCGGTTTGGCAAAAAATTTAGCAAGATCGATAAAAAAATGAGCAAAGAAAGCATTCAGGAAGTAGTCCAGAAAAGCCTGGAAGACTATTTCAATGACCTGGGCGAGCAGCAAGCATCGAACGTGTACGACATGGTGGTGCTGACCGTTGAGCGTCCAATCCTCGAAGTGGTCATGGGCCGCGCCGACGGCAACCAGTCGCATGCTGCCCAGATGCTGGGCATCAACCGCAATACTTTGCGCAAGAAATTACAGGAACACGGCCTGCTCTAAGGCTGATTCCGCGTCCCGGTCCCCATTGAGGCCGCGACGGGCCGTGGGGCCGGTGGGTTTTGTACAGATTTCAACAACCTTCCCCCCACAGCTATGATCAAACAAGCTCTCATCTCCGTATCCGACAAGACCGGCGTGCTGGATTTCGCCAAGGCCCTGTCGGCCATGGGCGTCAACATCCTGTCCACCGGCGGTACCGCAAAACTGCTGGCCGATAACGGCGTGCCGGTCACCGAAGTGGCCGACTACACCGGCTTCCCGGAAATGCTGGATGGCCGCGTCAAGACCCTGCACCCGAAAGTCCACGGCGGCATCCTGGCCCGCCGCGATTTCCCTGAGCACGTCGCCAAGCTGGAAGAGCACCAGATCCCGACCATCGACATGGTGGTGGTGAACCTGTACCCGTTCCAGGCGACCGTGGCCAAGGCCGAGTGCTCGCTGGAGGACGCGATTGAGAACATCGACATCGGCGGCCCGGCCATGCTGCGCTCCGCTGCCAAGAACCACAAGGACGTGGTGGTGATCTGCGACCCGACCGACTACGGCGTGGTGCTGGCGGAGATGAAGGGCACCGACAATGCCCCTGGCTACGTGTCCTACGAAACCCGCTTCAACCTGGCCAAGAAGGTGTACGCGCACACCGCCCAGTACGACGGCGCCATCACCAACTACTTCTCCAGCCTGGGCCCGGACCGCAAGCACGAGACCCGTTCCGCCTACCCGGCGACCCTGAACGTGGCCTTCGAAAAAGTGCAGGACATGCGCTACGGCGAAAACCCGCACCAGTCGGCTGCCTTCTACCGCGACTTGAACCCGGTTGCCGGCGCACTGGCCAACTACCGCCAGCTGCAAGGCAAGGAACTGTCGTTCAACAACATCGCCGACGCTGATGCAGCGTGGGAGTGCGTGAAGTCGATGGGCTCCACCGCCTGCGTGATCATCAAGCACGCCAACCCATGCGGCGTGGCCCTGGGCGCGAACGCACTGGAAGCCTACCAGCGCGCACTGAAGACCGACCCGACTTCCGCCTTCGGCGGCATCATCGCCTTCAACGTCGAAGTGGACGGCGCCGCGGCGACCGAGCTGGCCAAGCTGTTCGTGGAAGTGCTGATCGCTCCTTCCTTCACTGCCGAAGCGCGTCAGATCATGTCGGCTAAGCAGAACGTGCGCCTGCTGGAAATCCCGCTGGGCGATGGCGTGAACCCGATGGACTTCAAGCGCGTAGGCGGCGGCCTGCTGGTGCAGTCGGCAGACTCCAAGAACGTGCTGCAGTCCGAACTGCGCGTGGTGACCAAGCTGCAGCCTACCCAGCAGCAGCTGGCGGACCTGATGTTCGCATGGCGCGTGGCCAAGTACGTCAAGTCGAACGCCATCGTCTTCTGCGGCGGGAACATGACCCTGGGCGTAGGCGCAGGCCAGATGTCCCGCATTGACTCCGCGCGTATCGCCTCGATCAAGGCGCAGAATGCCGGCCTGTCGCTGCAAGGTTCCGTGGTAGCTTCCGACGCCTTCTTCCCGTTCCGCGACGGCCTGGATGTGGTGGTTGATGCAGGCGCCACCTGCGTGATCCAGCCAGGCGGCTCCATGCGCGACCAGGAAGTGATCGACGCCGCCGATGAGCGCGGCGTGGTGATGCTGTACACCGGCACCCGCCACTTCCGCCACTAAGCGCCAAGCAACTTTTGTCCACTTTGGGGCGGTACGGCGGTCCGTCAGGAACGAAAGTGGACAATTTTTGGTTGTAGGCAAAAAATGTCCACTTTCGTTCCTGACCCCAAGGTGGACAAAAGGTACAATCCGGGAATGATTATTCTCGGCATCGACCCTGGCTTACGCACCACTGGTTTTGGCGTTATCCAAAAAGTGGGCAACAAGCTACGCTACATCGCCTCCGGCACCATCAAGAGCGGCGAGGGCGACCTGCCACAACGCCTCAAAGTGATCCTCGACGGGGTAGCGGAAATCGCCGCCACCTACAAACCCGATTGCGCCGCAATCGAAAAAGTCTTTGTCAACGTCAACCCGCAATCCACGCTGCTGCTCGGCCAGGCCCGCGGCGCCGCGATCTGCGCTTTGGTTACGCACGACCTCAAAGTCGCCGAATACTCCCCGACGCAGCTGAAGCAAGCCGTGGTCGGCACCGGCCGCGCCACCAAAGTCCAGGTGCAGGACATGGTCGCCCGCCTGCTGGCGCTGCCCGGCCTGCCCGGCAGCGACGCCGCCGACGCCCTTGGCATCGCCATCTGCCACGCCAATAGCCAGGCCACCCTGGCCGTGGTCACCAACGCCCATCCCGCCCTGTCCGGCTTGCGCATGAAGCGCGGCCGCCTGGTCGGCTAACCGCATCCAAAGGAAGAACATGATCGGTCGCCTCACCGGCATCCTGCTCGAAAAGAATCCCCCGCAACTGCTGGTAGACGTCCAGGGCGTCGGCTACGAAGTCGACGTGCCGATGTCCACTTTCTACAACCTGCCCGGCGTGGGTGAGAAGGTCAGCCTGTTCACCCACCTGACTATCCGCGAAGACGCGCACCTGCTGTTCGGCTTCGGCAATGCGGAAGAACGCGCCGTGTTCCGCCAGTTGATCAAGATCAGCGGCATCGGTGCGCGTACTGCGCTGTCGATTTTGTCCGGCCTCTCTATCGCCGACCTGGCGCAAGCCGTTACCTTGCAGGAAGCCGGTCGCCTGGTGAAAATCCCGGGCATCGGAAAGAAGACTGCCGAACGCCTGCTGCTGGAGCTGAAAGGCAAGCTCGGCGCCGACATTGGCGCCGGTGGCGCACACCCGATCCACGATTCACAAGCCGACATCCTGAACGCCTTGCTGGCGCTGGGCTACTCCGACAAGGAAGCGACTCTGGCGCTGAAGACCATCCCCGCCGGTTCCACCGTCTCCGACGGCATCAAGCAGGCCCTCAAGGCCCTGTCGAAGGGCTGATTGCCCTCGCAGAGTGCAATGATCGGAGAGAATGTTTGCGGGATATCACGCTTACAATATAAAAGGATCTTCCCAATGTTCCTATTAGCTAGGCCTCGCAAGCATGCATATTTCCGCATCCAACGAACGCTTTACGATCGCTGAAGGCGCGACCGAGACTTCTGTCCGCGTGCCGTCATTCAAAAACATCTTCTTCATTCTCTTTATCGGCGCTTGGCTGGTGGGGTGGTATTTGGGGGAGACCAGCGCCATCAGAACATTGACATCGGGAGTCGACGACGCGAACCGGACATTCACAATGTTCTGGTTAGCCGGGTGGACCTTGGGTGGCATATGGGCGGTGATCACCATTGCGTGGCAGTTGCTGGGTTACGAAATCCTGACGATCGATCACCACTCGCTTACCCAGCGAATCGAAGTGCTTGGGATTGGAATCAATAAGACATACCGTTTGCAGGATGTGCGGGATCTTAGAACCGCTCCTTATAACCTAAGCGTATTCAGCAACCAGAAAGTGGCGATGCCACCATTGTTTGGGGCCGGCCATGGGGCGATTTCTTTCGACTATGGATCGCGGGCCATTTTTATCGGTGCATCGATGGATGAGACCGAAGCGAAGAAGGTCATCGCTGCGTTTCAGCGCTTTTTGCCACAAGTACCGAAGGCATTCGCGACATAGCTAGGTGGAAGGGATTAATTGATGATTCGACTCCTGCTGCTTTCTTTTCTTCTTGTCTCTTTCAACGCGAACGCTATCGTCATCCGCGGTGACGTGAAGGACTCCAAGTATCGAATTCAGCCGACTGAGTTTCCGGCTCTTGCCGACATGCCTGGTGAAGGGCACGGTGTCCTGATTGCGCCGCAGTGGATCATTACAGCGGCCCACGCGATCACGTGGCAATCCGAAATCAATCACGTGACCATCAATGGGAAAATTCGTGAAGTTGAACGCGTGGTGGTTCATCCCGGCTACAAGAAGCCGCCGCAGGACCTGCAGCAAAACGCCTTGGCCACCTGGGACTGGACGCTGTTCATGGTGCTGCTTTCCTCCGCTGATGACATTGCACTCATAAAGTTGGCGCAACCCGTCACCGACGTTGCACCGGCCATACTCCACAAAGGGGATGACGAATTCGGGCAAATCATCAAAATCATCGGGAAGGGCGCAACCGGTAATGGCGCGACTGGTTACGAGTTCACTAGCCCGCACCGTACGGAGCTTCGGCGCGCTTTCAATAAGGTCACCAGCGCCCACGGCCGCTGGTTCTGCTATGTGTTCGACAAGTCGTCGGAATCGTTGCCGCTCGAAGGCGGCTCGGGAAGTGGCGATAGCGGTGGTCCCGTCCTTATCGAGAACAAGCAGGAATGGCGATTGGCAGGGCTGACTTCGTGGACGGCACCTCTTGGCGCAGTTCGGAATCGTCCGGGGATGTATGGCCAGATCAGCTGCAATGTCCGCCTGAGGCATTACAAGGATTGGGTTGATAGCGTGATTGGCTTCGCCAAAGAGGAGGCGTGATATGGCAGCTCAAACTCGATCACTCGTTGCATTCGTCCACGTCGCAAGTGTGGAGCGCAGCATCAAGTTCTATGCGGACCTTGGATTTGAGGTTAAGAACACCGTCGTCCCGCAAGGCCAGTCTTCCCCAGTCTGGGCCTGGCTGGAAAGCGAGAAGGCCGACCTGATGGTGGGCTTGGCCGACGGGCCTATCGACGCATCCCAGCAAGCGATCCTTTTCTATCTTTACTTCGACAACATCAAACAGACGCGCGACGCGTTACTAGCGCTGGGCCACGCGCCAGGTCCGATCACGTACCCGTTCTACATGCCAGGTGGCGAATGCCGGCTGGAAGATCCTGACGGCTACGTGCTTATGCTCGCGCAAATTTAACCACTCCGTTGAGCCCTATAGCACATGCACCAATCCACACGACCCAGCCAGCGGCTGCACCTGATACTTCTCGGCGTAAAAGATGTAGCCGCATCCGTTCATTTCTATGAGTCCCTTGGCTGGCGGAAGTCGGCCAGCAGCAGCGAGGGCTTCGTTAAGTTCGATCTTGGCGGCTTTGCCCTCTGCCTGATCGAACGCGAGGCATTTGCTCGGGATGCCTTATCGCCCACCTCTTGGGGCAGCGGGTTTGCCGGTGTAGGCCTGGTTTACCTGGCTAAGACCGCCGAGGAGGTTCCGCAAATCCTGGCGCAGGCGGTTGAAGCAGGGGGCGAATTAATCAAACCTGCCACCCGGACTGACTGGGGCGTCGCCGGATATTTCAAAGATCCCGACGGGCATCTGTTCGAAGTCGATTACGAAGACGGATGGGTGCTGGATGCGGATCACAGGTTGGTTGTCGCGTGATGCCAGCGCAGGCTGAGGCGCCGCCTGGCGAAGTTGGGCATTGAGATATAGGACCGCGATGTCGACTTTGTACGACGCAGATGTTGCTCCCGATCCCCGTGAATGGCTTGCATTGCCGGAGCTGGAACGATTACGCCTGGTGCAAAATTACCACGTTGCAGCGAAGGTAAGAGGCGGTGGCATGAAATTCCATGCCGTGTCTCATGCGATCGTGGAGACTCAGATCGCACAGGGCTATGGGCCGAGTAAGCGCGCCATTGCCCGTCTACAGTCCGAGGGACTATCCCGGCATGAGGCCCTGCATGCGATTGCTGCGGTCAATTTCCAGTTTGCCGGGGAGCTGCTGCAGGGCCAGACTGAGGAGCAGCGTGCGTCGTTCCAGTCCAGGAAGAACCAGGCAACTGACGCGCTCCATGCCACTCGGCTTGGTGGTGATAAAGTACGCGATACTCAGACTGAACGCGAGGGGACAGACAACCATGAGCGAGAATAAGACTAAAGCCACTGGGGCGAGTGTCGAGGAGTATCTGGCGTCCAGGGCCACCGAGCAGCAGCTGGCGGATTGCCGGGAGCTGATTGACTTGTGCAAGAAGGCCACCAGCCAGCCGCCGAAGATGTGGGGGCCGAGTATCGTGGGCTTTGGCGTCTACCGCTATACCTATGACAGCGGCCGCACCGGCGAGGCGCCGTTGGCGGGTTTTGCGGTGCGCGGGCGGGAACTGGTGGTGTACCTGTCCTGCGAGGCGGGCGAGGGCGAGCTGCTGCAGCGGCTCGGGAAACACAAGATGACCAAATCCTGCCTGTACTTCAAGAAGCTGGATGACCTGGACCGCAAGGTGCTCGAGCAAATTATCGTCAAGTCGATCGAGGACACGCAGCGGCGTTACCCGTAGCCGGCAATCTATAATTGGCGGATTAGAACAAAATCAGGAAACATTGAATGTCCGCAGTTCCACCGGCACTGGCCACGCACTCCCTCCCAACTCCACCGAGTATCCGCCGCAGCCAGACCCTGGCGCTTGTCATGCTGGTGGTCTGTGGCGTCATCAACTACCTGGACCGCGCGACGCTGGCGGTAGCCAATGAGTACATCCGGGCCGACCTTGGGCTGTCGCTGGGCGAAATGGGCGTGCTGCTGTCGGCATTCTCGTGGAGCTATGCGCTGTGCCAGCTGCCGGTTGGTGCGCTGGTCGACAAGATCGGGCCGCGCTGGCTGCTTGGGGCGGGACTGGTACTGTGGTCGGTGGCGCAGATGGCGGGCGGCTTCGCGGCGACCTTCAGTTATTTCGTCGTGGCGCGCATTGTGCTGGGGATCGGCGAGGCGCCGCAATTCCCATCGGCGGCGCGGGTGGTGAGCAACTGGTTCCCGCTGCGCGCGCGCGGTACGCCGACTGGCATCTATAACTCCGCTTCGCCGCTTGGCGTGGCGCTGGCGCCTTTGCTGCTGCCGCCGCTGATCGCGGCGACCAGCTGGCATTGGGCGTTCTTCGTGACCGGCGCCATGGGACTGGTGGCGGCCGTGGTCTGGGTATCGCTGTATCGCGATCCCGTGAAGGCGGAGATGTCGCCGGAGGAGCGGGCTTACCTGGAGCAGGGTGAGAGCAGTGCGCCTGCACCGAAAACCAGTTTCGCGGCCTGGTGCGCGCTGTTCCGCTACCGCGTGACCTGGGGCATGATGCTGGGCTTCTTTGGCTCGGTCTACCTGAACTGGGTCTATCTCACATGGCTGCCGGGCTATCTGCGCACCGAACGCAAAATGGATCTGGCCATGGCCGGCCTGGCTGCCGCGGTGCCGTTCCTGTGCGGTTTTGCCGGCGCCCTGATCGCCGGCTGGGCCTCGGACCGCATTACACGCAACGCCATGTCGCCCATCAAGGGCCGCCGCAATGCGGTGGTGGTGGCGACCTTGGGCATGGTGGCATTTACCATTCCGGCGGCGCTGGCGGAGAGCAATGTGGTGGCGGTGGCCTGCATTTCCATGGTGATCTTCCTGGCCAATGCTTCATCGGCTTGCGCCTGGTCGCTGGCGACGGTGGCAGCGCCACGCAGCCGTATCGCCTCGCTGGGTGCGATCCAGAACTTTGGCGGCTTCCTGGGCGGTGCGCTGGCACCCGTGCTCACCGGTTACATTGCGCAAAGCTGGTCCTTCGCGCCGGCACTGTTGACCGGCGCGGCGATTGCTTTCTTGGGCGCCATGTCTTACCTGTTCCTGGTGACGCGCCCAATTCCCGAGGAAAACTGATGCGCGGCGCCGTGCTGGGCTTCCTTGGTGGGATGCTCGCCGTGGCATGGTGGATCGGGGGCGTCATCGGCTGGCAGCAGAGCCATTTGTGGCCAGCCTGGCTGGCCGTGCCGCTGGGCGCGGCGATGGGGCCGCTGTTCGTGATCGAGGACTTGATTACTCTCGCTGAAGGTGCTCGCCATCCGTTAACGGCGTTGCCGCAGGCGTTGGTGGGCGGCGCGATCGGCGGGCTGCTGGGGTGTTTGCTGGTGCGGCTGAAACGGAAGTGATATGGTGAAGGGGCAATCTTGAGAAAGGTGGGCCGTCTTATGCGCAAACTCGCTTGCATTCTGATGCTTCCTGCCGCCTCCGCAGCTTGGGCTGCCGAACCGCCGCCGCTGGCGCAATTCGGCTGGTTCTCGGACATGGTCGGCTCATGCTGGGCCGGCACTTTGCCCGATGGGAAAACGCTGCACACCCACTGCTACACGGAGCAGTTCGGGCGCTTCATTCGCGGTACCTCGAATTTATCGATCGGTTTCCAGGGCGATTCGCTGTTTGCGTGGAATGGGGCGGAGCGCCGCATCGACTATTACGTCTGGGGTTCTGACGGCAACCATTCGCGCCAGGAGGCAAACTACGAGGGCGAGCGGCTGGTATTCCCGATGCGCAGCCGAAAAGAACCGTCCAAGGTTGCGTTTCGTTCGGTCTGGAAGCGTATCGATGCCAATTCCTTTGAGGTCAGCCGCGAAGTGCCGGACGGCGATGGCTGGAAGAGCGAGTTGACGGTCCTGTACCGCCGGCAGGCGCCAAAATGAACGCCCGCCGCTGGCTGCTTGGCGCGGCCACACACCTGCTGGCCCTGGGCGCCGGTTTTGCGCTGGGCGTCTACCTGCTGCCGATCCTGATCGCGCCGCAGGCTCCCAGTGCGCAGGCGGTGCGCAGCGAGGCGGCGGCAGCCCGCTATAGCGGCACCTTCCGGCGTGACCTGAAAGACAGTGACGCCCTGCACTGGGGCGAGGGCAAGGTGTCGGTGACGCCGGCCTCGGTGATCCTGGACGGCGAGCTGGCGCCGGGGCCGGACTATAAGCTCTACCTGTCGCCCGAATACCTGGAAACCGAGGCGGACTTCCACCGCCTCAAGCCCGCCATGGTGCGGGTCGGCGACGTGAAAACCTTCAATAATTTCGTGGTGCCGCTGCCGCCCGGCGTCGACCCGGCCCGCTACACGACGGTAGTTGTCTGGTGTGAAACGTTTGGACAGTTCATAACGGCAGCGAAGTACCGCTAACAGGTACAATGCCGGGATGAGCATCCAGACCGACAACTTCACCGAACAGCGCATTATCGATGCGGCACCGTCCTCCCCCAACGAGGAGGCGATCGAGCGCGCCTTGCGCCCCAAGCACCTGGATGAATACGTCGGCCAGGCCAAGATCCGCGACCAGCTGGAAATCTTCATTTCCGCCGCCCGCAAGCGGAGCGAGGCGCTCGACCATACTTTGCTGTTCGGCCCTCCCGGCCTGGGCAAGACCACGCTGGCCAACATCATCGCACGCGAGATGGGCGTCAACCTGCGCCAGACTTCCGGCCCGGTGCTGGAGCGCCCGGGCGACCTGGCGGCGATCCTGACCAACCTGGAAGCCAACGACGTCCTGTTCATCGACGAGATCCACCGCCTGTCGCCGGTGGTCGAGGAAATCCTGTATCCGGCGCTGGAGGATTACCAGATCGATATCATGATCGGCGAGGGCCCTGCCGCGCGCAGCGTCAAGCTGGACCTGCAGCCCTTCACCCTGGTCGGGGCCACCACCCGTGCCGGCATGCTGACCAACCCGCTGCGCGACCGTTTCGGCATCGTGGCGCGCCTGGAGTTCTACACCACCGAGGAGCTGGCGAAAATCGTCAGCCGCAGCGCCGCCCTGCTGAAGGCGAATATCGACGACGGCGGTGCGGTGGAAATCGCACGCCGCGCGCGCGGCACGCCGCGTATCGCCAACCGCCTGCTGCGCCGGGTGCGCGACTATGCGGAAGTGAAGGGCAACGGCGACATCACGCGCGAGCTGGCCGATGCCGCGCTGCGCATGTTGGATGTCGATCACGTAGGCTTTGACGTCATGGACCGCAAGCTGCTGGAGGCCGTGCTGTACAAATTCGGCGGTGGCCCGGTCGGCATCGGCAACCTGGCCGCTGCAATCGGCGAGGCCGCGGATACCATTGAGGACGTATTGGAACCTTACCTGATCCAGCAGGGCTACCTGCAACGCACGCCGCGCGGCCGCGTCGCCACGCCGCAGGCTTACCAGCATTTCGGCGTCAACCCGCCGCGCAGCAATGCCTCCGGGGACCTGTGGGATGCGTAAGCTCGCCGCGCTGGGTGCGGCAGTCCTGACTGCCGCCGCCGCACATGCTGCGACGCCGGTGCAGGGCTTCGCCATCAAGGCTACTTATCCGCATGATCCGCAAGCCTTCACCCAGGGCCTGTTTTTCAAGGACGGCTTCCTGTGGGAGAGCACCGGCCAGTACGGCGCATCGTCGGTGCGCAAGGTGGAGCTGGCGACCGGCAAGGTGCTGCAAAAGCGCGAGCTGCCGGAAAAGGTATTCGGCGAAGGCATTGCGCCGCACGGCGACAGCATCGTCGGCATCACCTGGATGAACCAGGCCGGCTATGTGATGGACCAGGGCAGCATGGCCATCAAGGGCACCTTCAATTACATGGGCGAGGGCTGGGGCCTGACCAGCGACGGCGAGCGCCTGTACATGAGCGACGGCACGCAGGAGATCCGCGTGCTCGATCCCAAATCGTTCGGCGAACAGCGCCGCATCAAGGTCACGGTCGATGGCCAGCCGCTGCTGCGCATCAATGAGCTGGAGTGGGTGGAAGGGCAGATTTACGCCAATGTCTGGCAGTCCGACCGCATCGCGCGCATCGACCCGTTCAGCGGCAAGGTACTGGGCTGGATCGACCTGTCCGGCCTGGCCGCCACCGCCAAGGCGGGCAAGGATGTCGACAATGTCCTGAACGGAATCGCTTACGACGCCAAGTCGCGCCGCCTGTTCGTGACCGGCAAGCGCTGGCCGAAGCTGTTTGAGATTGAACTGCGTCCCAAACGTTGAAGTAACTATTAGTAGGCTTGCTTAACAAGCATTTCCGCGTAAAAATAGGGCAACTACCTTTCCCTGCGGAGACTCGCTGTGCTTGCACGTTCCAGTAGCCTGTTCTGGAAGCTGTTTCTGCCAATTGGCGCGTTGCTGGTCTTGTGCGGTCTGGTCGTTTCGGCACTATTGCCGATCCTGATCACGGAAAATGCGGAGCGCGACGCGGTGGACGGGGCGCAGGCCACCGTGCGTCAGTTCCTGGTGCTGCGCAAGTACTACACCGAGAACGTGGCAGCGCGCGTGCTGGCGCATTCCGACATGCAGGTGGACCCGGATTACCGCAACAAGGAAAATGCCATCCCGCTGCCGGCCACCATGATCCACGACCTGAGCGCGCTGATGCAAGGCAGCGGCACGTCGGTCAAGCTTTACAGTCCCTTTCCCTTCCCGCAGCGGCGCGAGCGCGCCAGCGACCAGTTTGCGCAGGACGCCTGGAGCTATCTGCAGAAAACTCCCGACGGCGTGTTCTCGCGTACTGAAACCGTGAATGGCAAAACCACGGTGCGCGTGGCGCTGGCCGACCGCATGAGCGCCCAGGCTTGCGTGGCCTGCCATAACAGCCATCCGCAAAGCCCGAAGACCGACTGGAAGCTGGGCGATGTGCGCGGCGTGCTGGAAGTGAATTCCACGCGCGAGGCAGCCAGCGCGGCGCGCATTGCGAGCTGGGTCATGATCGCGCTGGGTGCCACGCTGCTGCTGGTGGCGGTGGCCTTGCGCGTGTTCTACCAGCGTAATGTGGCGCAGCCGTTGCACCGTGCGCTGGACTCTGCGCGCGCCCTGGCCGGCTCGCGCGCGGGCCATGTGAACGCGGTGCAGGCGGTGGCGGACGGGAACCTGGAACATGACTTTGCGCCGGCGCCGTTGCCACAGATTGATTTGCGCGGCGTAGCGCATGACGAAGCGGGCGATTTGCTGCAATCGGTGGCTGCACTGGCGGAGGCGCAGCACAGCTTTGACCAGGCCTTCGCCCAGATGACGCAGGCCCTGCGCGCCAGCAACCTGGCCGAGCGTGAACGCGACTGGCTCAAGTCGAGCCAGAATGAACTCAATACCGTGATGCGCGGCGAGCAGGAACTGGCCGAGCTGGGACAGCGCATCCTCACCTATGTAGCGGAGCGCCTGGGCGCGCGCGTTGGCTCGCTGTATGTGGATGAAGGGCAGGGCCAGGGCATGCGGCTGCTGGCGGGCTATGGGCTGGTGCAGGGGCAGCACCCGGCGCAGCTGGTGCCGGGCGAGGGGATGGCGGGGCAGGCGCTGCGCGATGGCAAGCGCGTGCTGCTGGATGCGGCGCCGCCGGGCTACCTGTCGATCGGGTCGGCGCTGGGTAGCGCGGGACCTTCGTCGGTGCTGGTGCTGCCGCTGCAGCATGGCCGCAATATGGTGGGCCTGATGGAGCTCGGTTCGTTCCGGCCCTTCAGCGACAACGAGCTGGCTTTTGTGGATTCGTGCGCCGAGGTGATGGCGATCGGGCTGGAAGTGAATATCACGCGCCAGCGGACGCGGGCCTTGCTGGCCGAGACGGCGCAGCAGGCGGAGGAATTGCGGGTGCAGCAGGAGGAACTGCAGCAAAGTAATTCCGAGCTGGAGGAGCGCGCCGACCAGCTGGAGCGGCAGCGCGAGGAGATCCAGCGGGTCAGCGCCTACAAGAGCGAATTCATGGCGAATATGTCGCATGAGCTGCGCACGCCTTTGAATTCGATGCTGATCCTGTCGTCGCTGCTGCGCGAGAACAAGGGACGCAACCTGGACGAGCGGCAGCTGGAATACGCCGGCACCATCCATAACGCGGGGCGCGACCTGCTTAACCTGATCAACGATATCCTGGACCTGGCCAAGATGGAGGCGGGCAAGGTGGAGCTGCATATCGAGCCGGTGGAGCTGGCCGGCTTGTGCGATGAACTGGTGGCGCAGTTCCGGCCGCAGGCGGAGCAGAAGGGGCTGGTCCTGCAGGTGGAGCGTGCGCCGGGAACGCCGCAGTCGGTGCCGATGGACCGGCAGCGGGTGCAACAGGTGCTGCGCAACCTGCTGGCGAACGCCTTGAAGTTCACCCACGCCGGCAGCGTTGTGCTGCGGATCGCGGTGGTCGGGGAGCAGCTGTCGTTTGCGGTCAGCGATACGGGAATCGGCGTGCCGGCCGATAAGCAGGTGATGATCTTTGAGGCGTTCCGGCAGGCGGACGGCAGCATCAGCCGCCATTACGGCGGCACGGGGCTGGGCTTGTCAATTTCGCTGCAGCTGGCCCGCACCATGGGTGGGGCGCTGCACTTGCATAGCAAGGAGGGCGAGGGCAGCACGTTTACCTTCATGCTGCCGCTGCAGCCGGAGGCTGGCGGCGCGCCGGGCGCAGCTGCGTGGCCGGGAGCGGGTCAGCCGGCGCTTACGGCCGGCGCGGCGGGCTTGGATGCTGGTGCGGCGGCGGCAGTGCGCGGGACGGACCTTGTCGGCCGCCGCATCCTGATCGTGGAGGACGACCCCGTCTTCGCGGGGATATTGGCTGACCTGGTGCTGGCGCGCGGCTACCAGCCCATGGTGGCGTCCGACGGCGAGCAAGGCCTGGCGCTGGCGCGCTACGAAGCGCCGCATGCCGTGCTGCTGGACGTCATGATGCCCGGCATGGACGGCTGGGAAGTGATGCGCCAGCTGCGCGAAGACCCGCGCACCTGCCACCTGCCGGTGCACTTCATCACCTGCCTGGACGAACTGCAGCGCGCGCGCGACCTGGGCGCCATCGGCCTGCTGACCAAGCCGGCCACGCCGGAGCAGCTGGCGCAGGTGTTCGACACCGTTGAAAGTGCCTGGGCCGCTACGCTGAAGCGCGTGCTGGTGGTGGAGGACGACGAAGGCCAGTTGAGCAGCCTGGCCGCCCTGCTGGCAGCGCGCGATGTGGAAGTGGTGCGCGCCCGTGGCGGACGCGAAGCGCTGCAGCTGCTGCAGCAAAGCCATTTCGACTGCATGGTGCTCGACCTGGGGTTGCAGGACATGTCGGGCTACGCCGTGCTGGAGCAGCTGCAAGCCAACCCGCAATTGCGCCAGCTGCCGGTGGTGATCCATTCCGGCCAGGACCTGAGCCGCGAGCAGCTGCGCATGCTGAACCGCTACGCGCGCAGCGTGATCATCAAAGGCACCCACAGCCCGGAACGCTTGCTGGGCGAAGTGCAGCTGTTCCTGCATAGCGTGGAGAAGGGCGACCGCGGCGTGCAGCAGGAGCCGTTCGCGCTTGCAGGCTGCAAGGTTCTGGTGGTGGACGACGATATGCGCAACCTGTTCTCGCTGGCCAGCTTGCTGGGCGAACGCGGCGTGCAGGTGGTGGAGGCGGAGCATGGCCTGGAGGCGCTGGAAAAGCTGAAGGACGAGGAAAACTTCGACGCCGTGCTGATGGATATAATGATGCCGCAGATGGATGGTTATGAAGCGATGCGGCGGATCCGCGCCGACGCGCGCTTCAAGGACCTGCCAATCATCGCGATGACCGCCAAGGCCATGCCCGGCGACCATCAGAAATGCCTGGAGGCGGGCGCCAGCGATTACCTCGCCAAGCCGATTGACACCCAGCAGCTGTTGTCGCTGCTGCGGGTCTGGATAAGACGCCAGGGGAGCGCATGAACCGCAAGATTCCAGTGCTGATGGTCGACGACCGGCAGGAAAACCTGACGGCGCTGGCGGCGCTGCTGGAAGACATGCCGCTGCCGCTGGAACTGGTGCCTGCCTTGTCCGGCAATGAGGCACTACGCCAGTCGCTCAAGCGCGATTTCGCCGTGGTGCTGCTGGACGTGCAGATGCCGGAGATGGACGGCCTGGAAACGGCCGAGCTGCTGCGCGCCAACCCGCGCACGCGCCACTTGCCCATCATCTTCGTCACCGCCGGCCTGCACGACCGCGTGCGCCAGTTCAAGGGCTACGAAATGGGCGCGGTGGATTTCCTCAACAAGCCGATCGAGCCGGCGGTGCTGCGCAACAAGGTGGCGGTGCTGTGCGAGCTGTACGCCAAGGTGCAGGAGCGCACCCAGGCGCTGCACGAATCGGAGCGGCGCCTGCGCATGGTGATCGATAGCGCCAGCGAAGCCTTCATCGGCAGCGACGCCCACGGCTTCGTCACCGACTGGAACCATGCGGCGGAAGAGCTGTTCGGCTGGCGCCGCGACGAGATGATGGGCCAGCCGTCCAGCCGCGTACTGCTGGCGCAGCAGGGCGGCGGGCAGCGCGGCCGCCACCGCGATGGGCGCGAGTTCGATATCGAGGTGTCGCAGTGGCAGGTGCCGCAATCGCAGCCGCCGGCCTATGCCGCCCTGGTGCGCGACATCACCCAACGCAAGGAGGCGGAGGAGGCGCGTAGCTGCGAGCTGCGCCAGGCCTTGCAGCAGATCGTGGAGCAGGAAAAGATGGTGGCGCTGGGCAGCATCGTGGCCGGCGTGGCGCACGAACTGAATACCCCGCTGGGCAACCTGGTGCTGCTGGCCACCGCCCTGCGCGACCGGATCAGCGAGATGGCGGACCGTGCGCTGGAAGGCAAGCTGACACGTTCCGGCCTGGTGACTTCGGCCACCGAGTGCCGCGAGGCCGGCGATGTGCTGGTGCGCAGCGCCGGCAAGGCGCGCGAATTGATTGAAAGCTTCAAGAACGTGGCGGTGGACCAGACCAGCCAGCGCCGCCGCCAGTTCGACCTGCACACCTGCCTGCACGACATCCTGGTCACGCTGGGCCGCATGACGCGCCAGGCCAATGTGGCGGTGGAGCTGCACGTGCCGCCCGGTGTGCTGATGGATTCCTATCCCGGCCACCTGGAGCAGATCTTCAACAACCTGATCGTCAACTCCATCCTGCACGGTTTTGAAGGGCGCAGCGGCGGCAAGGTGACGATTGCCGCCAGCGTGGACGGCGAACATATCCGGCTGGTGTACAGCGACGACGGCGTCGGCATCGCGCCCGAACTGCAACAGAAAATCTTCGAACCCTTCTTCTCCACCAAGATCGGCGCCGGCGGTTCCGGGCTGGGCATGTATATCGTGAACAACCTGGTGTGCGGCGCGCTGCAGGGCAGCGTGAGCCTGAGCAGCGCACCCGGCCAGGGCGTGCGCTTCGAATTCATGCTGCCGCAAACGGCCGGCTAGCTACTGGCGGTAGCCCGGGTCCAGCCGGTCCAGTTTGCGCAGCAGCGCCGGCCATACCAGCGCGCCGCCGACACCCTGCACCTTGAGCGCCTGGCCGATGCCGTCGACGATCGGCTGCGGGATGTGCACCAGTTCCGCGCCGCCGGCTTGCGCCGCGACCTGGATCTGGCAGGTGGTCTCGAACGCATACATGGCCAGGAAGGCGTCGGCCACCGTCGGGCCGACGGTCAGCAGGCCGTGGTTGCGCAGCATGTAGAAGGTGGCGTGGCCCAGGTCCTGCTGCAGGCGCGGCTTTTCATCCTCGCGCACTGCCACCCCCTCGTAATCATGGTAGGCCAGCGACGACAGCACAAAGGTCGACTGCTGGCTGATCGGCAGCACACCGGCCTTCTGCGCGCTGACGGCGACGCCGGCGCGGGTATGCGTGTGCAGCACGCAGCCCACGTCCTCGCGCGCGGCGTGGATGCAGCTGTGGATGGTGAAGCCGGCAGGGTTGACCGGGTAGGGGCTGTCATCGAGCTTGTTGCCCTGCTGGTCGACCTTGACCAGGCTGGAGGCCGTAATCTCGTCGAACAGCATGCCGTAAGGGTTGATCAGGAAGTGGTGCTCGGGGCCCGGGATGCGTGCGCTGATGTGGGTGAATACCAGGTCGCTCCAGCCATGCAGCGCCACCAGGCGGTAGCAGGCCGCCAGGTCGATGCGCAGTTGCTTTTCGTGGTCGTTCATTTCAGTGCGGCCTCGTAGTTGCTGTTGCGTATGCTGGGTAGGATAGCATCGCTTACTGACGCGGCATCTCGGTGCCGGCCAGCTGCGACAGGATGGCGCGCGCCGCCTGCAGCACGCGCTGGGCGCCGGGCGACAGGGTGCGGCCGCGCAGGCGGATGGTGGCGATGTCGGCGTACACCGGCGGCAGCGGCACCGGCAGCTGCTTCAGGCGTCCCAGCTCGGCCGCCTCTGCCAGCGCCGCATGGCTGGACAGCAGCAGCAGGTCGCTTTCAGCCGCCACGTCGACCAGGGTGTGGATGCTGTCGCAACTGAGCACGATCGGCAGGTCGCGTCCCGGCGGCAGGCGGAACAGCTTGTTCAGCTGCGTCATCAGCACTTCCGGGATGGTGGGCGCCGCCATGCCGTAGGGCAGCAGCTCGGTCGGCGTCACGTCGCTGCGTTCCAGCAGCGGGTGGCCGGGGCGGCAGTAGATGCCGCCGTACTGGCGGCACTCGTGGGTGATGATCAGGTCTTCGGCCGCCTCGATCAGGCGCACGTCGGACATGAAGAATTCCAGGTCTTCGGCGCGCAGGTGGTCCAGCAGGTAGCTGGAGTTGTTGATCGCCACCGACAGCGTGATGCCCGGCTGGTCGGCGCGCACCTGGCGCAGCATGCGCGGCAGCAGGGCGCCGGAGTGCAGCGGGCCGATGCCGAAGGCCACCTGGCCGCTGTCTCCATTTCGCAACAGTGCCAAGTCGTGCTCCATGTTGCGTACATCAAACAGCAAACGGCGCGCATGGTTGAAAAATGCCGCGCCCGCCACCGTCACCGCCACATTGCGGTTGCCGCGGTCAAACAGCAGGAAGCCCAGCTCTTCCTCGAGGGTCTGCACCGCCCGCGACAGAGCGGGCTGGCTGATGCTGACGCGCTCGGCCGCACGCACGAAATTGCCTTCGTCCGCTACCGCCAGGGCGTAGCGCAGGCGCTTGAAATCCATGAAAGACCCCTTGTATGCACGTTATGCATTTGACGGATAAAAACAATGCATTGGACGAATAGTAGTGCAAATTACATACTCCATTCAACGACAGCGTTAATAAAACGCGGCGCAAACTGGAGACACTGTGATGAATGTTCAGGAATTCGACTATGTAGTCGTAGGGGCTGGCTCGGCCGGCTGTGTGGTAGCCGCCCGCTTGACGGAAGACCCGAACATTTCGGTTTGCCTGCTGGAAGCGGGCGGCCCGGACAGCAGCGTGCTGATCCACGCGCCGGCCGGGGTGGTGGCGATGCTGCCGACCAAGATCAACAACTACGGCTACCAGACCGTACCCCAGCCCGGCCTGGGCGGCCGCCGCGGCTACCAGCCGCGCGGCAAGACCCTCGGCGGTTCCAGCTCGATCAACGCCATGCTGTATGTGCGCGGCCACCGCTGGGACTACGACCACTGGGCGGGCCTGGGCAACGCCGGCTGGACCTACGATGAGGTGCTGCCGTACTTCAAGCGCTCCGAAGGCTGCGAACTGTTCCTGGGCGACCCTTACCACGGCAACCACGGCCCGTTGGGCGTGACCTATCCGCGCCACAGCAGTCCGCTCAACGAGATGTTCATGCAGGCTTGCGCGCAGAACGGCATCCAGCCGACCGCCGACTACAACGGTGCGCAGCAGGAAGGCAGCTTCCCTTACCAGGTCACGCACCGCAACGGCGAACGTTGCAGCGCGGCCAAGGCCTACCTGACGCCGAATATGGCGCGCCCCAACCTGAAAGTGGTGACGCACGCCACCACCACCCGCATCCTGATGGAAGGCAAGCGCGCGGTCGGCGTCGAATACCTGCAGGGCAACGAGACCTGCCAGGTGCGCGCCCGCAGCGAAGTGATCGTCTCCGGCGGCGCTTTCGGTTCGCCGCAGCTGCTGATGTTGTCCGGCATCGGCCCGGTCGACGAGCTGCAGCGCCACGGCATCGCGCCGCGCCATGTGCTGGCGGGCGTGGGCCAGAACCTGCAAGACCATATCGATTACGTACAGTCCTACCGCACGCGCTCCAACGCCGACACTTTCGGCGTATCGGCGGCCGGCGGCTACCACATGGCCAAGGCGGTCGGCGAATGGCGCAAGCTGCGCAGCGGCATGGTGACCAGCACCTATACCGAGGCGGGCGCCTTCTTCCGTAGCGCGCCGGAGGTGGAAGTGCCGGACCTGCAGCTGGTGTTCGTGCTGGCCATCGTCGACGACCATGCGCGCAAGATGCACCTGGGCCACGGTTTCTCCTGCCATGTTACCGTGCTGCGCCCGCACAGCACCGGTACCGTGGGCCTGGAGAGCAATGACCCGCGCCAGGCGCCGCGCATCGACCCGCGCTTCTTCTCCGATGAACGCGACCTGGAACTGCTGGCCACCGGCGCCCAGAAGCAGCAAGCCATCATGGAATCGGCGCCGTTCGACGCCATCCGCGGCAAGATGCTGTACCAGGTGGACCGCCAGGACCGCGCAGCGCTCAAGGCCGATATCCGCCGCCGCGCAGATACCCAGTACCACCCGGTGGGCACCTGCAAGATGGGCCCGGCCAGCGACCCGCTGGCGGTGGTCGACGAACGCTTGCGCGTACACGGCATTGCCGGGCTGCGCGTGGTCGATGCGTCGATCATGCCTAGCCTGGTAGGCGGCAACACCAACGCTCCTTCCATCATGATCGGCGAGAAGGCGGCCGACATGATCCGCGCAGATGCGCGCACAACCACCACCAGCCTGGATACCGCAGAGGTTTAAGATGAAACGCATGAACGCCATTGCCCTGGCAGGGGCCCTTGCTTGCGCATTTGCGCATGCAGCCGACGTCGGCCCGCAGGCGGCCTCGCGCCACACCGCGCAAGCCAACCGCGCATTCGGCGCCCAGCTGCCGCTGGCCGACCAGGCCGACTTCGAGGCGGCGTCGCGCGGCCTGTTGGCGACCCTGCCGGCGGGCACCAGGATCGCCGATGCGCAAGGCAAGGTGGTGTGGGATACCGCGCGCTATGACTTCATGAAGGGCGCGGCGCCGGATTCGGTGAATCCCAGCCTGTGGCGCCAGGAGCAGTTAAACAATATCCACGGCCTGTTCAAGGTGACCGAGGGTGTGTACCAGCTGCGCGGCTATGACGTCTCGAACATGACCCTGATCGCCGGCAAGACCGGCTGGATCGTGGTCGATCCGCTGACCACCTCCGAAGTGGCCAAGGCCGCTTTCGCGCTGGCTCAGGAAAAACTGGGCGCGCGCCCGGTCAGCGCCGTTATCTTCACCCACGGCCATGCCGACCACTTCGGCGGCGTCAACGGCATCGTCCCTGCGGCGGATGCGGCCAAGGTGCGGGTGATCGTGCCGGACGGCTTCATGGAGTCGGCGCTGGCGGAGAACGTCCTGGCCGGCAACGTGATGACGCGCCGCGCGCAATACCAGTTCGGCATGACCATGCCGACCGGCGAACGCGGCGCGGTCGGGGTCGGCCTGGGCAAGGCGGTAGCCGGCGGTACCATCGGGATCCTGCCGCCGACCGACGTTGTCACCAAATCGGGGCAGGAACTGGATGTCGATGGCGTGCGCATGGTGTTCCACATGGCGAACGGCTCCGAGGCGCCGGCCGAGTTCATGTTCTACCTGCCGGAACTGAAGGCGCTATGCCTGTCCGAAGTGGTGAGCTCTACCATGCACAATATCTACACCCTGCGCGGCGCCAAGGTGCGCGACGCGCTGGCCTGGAGCAAATACGTCAACCAGCTGCTGGATGCCTTCCCGCAGGCGGAGATTGCATTCCGCAGCCACCACTGGCCGGTGTGGGGCCAGGGCAAGGTGCAGCACCACCTGGCGCAGCAGCGCGACATGTACCGCTTCATCCACGACCGCGCGATGGGTATGGCCAACCAGGGCGCCACCATGTCCGACCTGGCCAACGCCGACTTCTACCCGAAAGGCCTGCAGCAGGACTTTTCGACCCACGGCTACTACGGCACCCTGAGCCACAACCTGCGCGGCGTGTACAACTTCTACCTGGGCTTCTACGACAGCAACCCGGCCACCCTCAATCCGCTGCCGCGCCAGGAGCAGGGCAAGCGCTACGTGGAAGCGATGGGCGGCGCCAAAGCGGTGCTGGCGAAAATGCGCAAGGCCATCGAGGCTGGCGACTATCGCTGGGCCACTGAAATGGGCAGCCATCTGGTGTTTGCCGAGCCAGGCAACCGCGCCGCACGCCTGTTGCAGGCCGACGCGCTGGAGCAACTGGGATACCAGGCGGAATCGGGCGTATGGCGCAACCAGTATCTGACCGCAGCCAAGGAGCTGCGCGCCACCGGTCCGCTGCCTGCCTCGCCGCTGTCGGTGGAAATGCTGGCCAAGCTGCCGCTGGAAAGCGTGTTCGACATCCTGTCGGTGCGCCTGGACCATCAGAAAATGGACGGCGCCAAGGCCAGTATCAACCTGCATATCAGCGACACCAAGGAGGACTTCGCGCTGGAATTGTCCAACGCGGTGCTGAATAATGCACCGGGCCGCAAGCTGGCCAAGGCCGATGTGTCGCTGTCGCTGCCGCGCCAGGCGCTGTTTGGCCTGCTGCTGGGCAAGCTGCAGCTGCAGCAGGCGGTCGATGCCGGCATCGTCAAGGTGGAAGGCGATCCGCGCGCGTTGGCCAAAGTGTTCGGCGGCCTGCGCGAATTCGATCCGGCGTTCAATATCGTGACGCCGGCCGTCAATGTACCTAATTCGCTGGGCCAGCCATGAACGCACCGCAGCATACCCAGGCTAGCGCGATGGCCGAAGTGCTGGAAATCCAGCGCGCCGCCTTTGCCGCCGACATGCTGCCTTCGGCCGCGATCCGGCGCGAACGGCTGCAGCGGCTGCACGCCCTGGTGGCCGACAACGAGGAAGCCATCCTGGATGCGATCAGCGCCGACTTCGGCGGCCGCTCGCGCCAGGAGATGGTGCTGACCGAGCTGTTCATCGTGCGCTCGGCGATCCGCCAGCAGCGCCACAAGCTGGGGCGCTGGATGCGCCCGCGCCGGGTGGCGACGCCGCTGCACATGCTGCCGGGCAGCAGCCAGCTGATGCCGCAGCCGCTGGGCGTGGTGGGCAATATCGTGCCGTGGAATTACCCGCTGCAGCTGGCGCTGGTGCCGGCGGCGGCCGCACTGGCGGCCGGCAACCGCGTGATGATCAAGCCGAGCGAACTGACGCCGGCCTTTTCGCGCCTGCTGGCGCAGCTGGCGGCCCGCTACTTCCATCCGTCCGAGCTGGCGGTGGTCGAAGGCGGGGTGGAGGTCAGCCGCGAATTTTCCGCGCTGCCGTTCGACCACCTGGTGTTCACCGGTTCCACCGCCGTCGGCCGCCAGGTGGCGCTCGCCGCGGCGCACAACCTGACCCCGGTCACCCTGGAATTGGGCGGCAAGTCGCCCGCCATCATCGACGACAGCTGCGACCTGGCCGAGTCGGCGCCGCGCCTGACCTTTGGTAAGCTGTTCAACGCCGGCCAGACCTGCGTGGCGCCGGACTACGCGCTGGTGCCGCGCGCGCGCGTGGCCGACTTCGTGCGCGAAGTCAGCGCCGCCGCCGCCGCCATGTACCCGCAGTTCGGCGGCAATGAGCAATACACCAGCATCATCAGCGAACGCCATCACGCGCGCCTGCAGCAGCTGGTGCGCGATGCGGAAGCGCAGGGCGCCACCGTGGTGCGCCTGGGCGAGGGCAGCGGGCGGCGCATGGCGCCGGTGCTGCTGCTGGACGTGACGCCGGACATGGCAGTGATGCGCGAAGAGATCTTCGGCCCGCTGCTGCCGGTGGTGCCGTATGACACGCTGCAGCAAGCCATCGCCTTCATCAACGAGCGCGAACGCCCGCTGGCGCTGTACTGGTTCGGCCGCAACCGCAGCAATTGCAGCAAGGTGCTGAAGTCCACCATTTCCGGCGGCGTCACCATCAACGACGCGCTGTGGCACGCGGCGCAGGAAAACCTGCCGTTTGGCGGCGTCGGCGCCAGCGGCATCGGCGCCTACCACGGCGAGCATGGCTTCCTGGCCTTCTCCAAGCAAAAGCCGATCTACCGCCAGGCGCGCCTGAACGGTTTCGGCCTGTTCCGACCACCTTACGGCCGCGTGTTCGACGCGCTGGCCGGCTTCCTGAAGCGCCATATGTAATGGGTACGACCATGCAAGCCTTGATGCAAGACCAGCCTTTGCTGATTTCCTCGCTGCTGCAGCATGCGGAACGCGTGCACCCGCGCGCCGAGATCGTGTCGCGCCTGTGCGAAGGCACGCTGCACCGCAGCAGCTACGGCGAAGTGGGGCGCCGCGCGCGGCGCCTGGCCAATGCGCTGCAAGCGCTGGGGGTGGGCATGGGCGACCGCGTCGGCACCCTGGCCTGGAATACGCACCGCCATATGGAGCTGTATTTCGCCGTGTCCGGCATGGGCGCGGTACTGAACACCATCAACCCGCGCCTGTTCCCGGAACAAGTCGAGTACATCGTCAACCACGCGCAGGACCAGGTGCTGTGCTTCGACATCACCTTCGCCCCGCTGGTGGCGGCGCTGGCGCCGCGCCTGGGCTGCGTGCGCGCCTTCGTCTGCATGACCGAGCGCGCCCATATGCCGGCCGGCCTGCCGGAGGGCACGCTGTGCTACGAGGAGCTGCTGGAAGGCGCGTCCGAGGAATTCAGCTGGCCGCAGTTCGACGAACGCAGCGCCTCGGCGCTGTGCTACACCTCCGGCACCACCGGCAACCCGAAGGGCGTGCTGTACTCGCACCGCTCGACCTACCTGCACTCGATGGGCCTGTGCCAGGCCAGCACCGCCGCCATCTCGCACCGCGACAGCTGCCTGGTGGTGGTGCCGCTGTTCCACGTGAACGCCTGGGGCATGCCCTATGCTGGTGCAATGAGCGGCGCCAAGCTGGTGCTGCCGGGCCCGGGCCTGGACGGCAAGAGCATTTACGAATTGATGCGCGGCGAGCGCGTGACCATGGGCCTGGGCGTGCCGACCGTCTGGCTGGGCCTCCTGAACCATGTCGACAGCGAAGCGCGCCCGGCGCTGCAGGAACTCTGCCTGGACCGCCTGCTGTGCGGCGGCTCGGCGATCCCGCCGGTGATGTTCACGCGCGTGCGCGCCACCTTGGGCGCGACTTTGATGCAGGCCTGGGGCATGACGGAGATGTCGCCGCTCGGAACGGTATGCAATTTGTTGCAAACACACGACAACGCCAGCGAAGAAGAAAAGCTGCGCGTGCAGGCGCGCCAAGGGCGCCCGGCCTGCGGCGTGGAGCTTGCATTGAAGGACGAAAACGGCCAGCGCCTGCCGCATGACGGCGTGGCGTCGGGCCGCCTGATGGTGCGCGGACCGTGGATTTTGTCGGGCTATTACGGCAGCGATGCGCCGGTGCTGGACGAAGAAGGCTTCTTCGATACAGGGGATATCGCCAATATCGACGGCGACGGCTACCTGCAGATCACCGACCGCGCCAAGGACGTCATCAAGTCCGGCGGTGAATGGATTTCATCGATCGATGTCGAGAACGCGGCGATGGGCCACCCCGATGTGGCGGCTGCCGCGGTGATCGGCATCCCGCATGAAAAATGGCAGGAACGCCCGTTATTAGTGGTTGTTCCGCGTAATGGCAGTTCCCCCGCGCGCGATGAAGTGTTAGGCTACCTTGCCAGCCGCGTAGCGAAATGGTGGCTTCCGGACGATGTGGTGTTCGTCAGCGAGCTGCCGGTTTCGGCCAACGGCAAAGTGCAGAAGATGAAATTGCGCGAGCAGTTTAAGCAGTATAAGAAAGCAGTATAAAAAAGCTGGACATCAAAAGCTGTAAAAACCAAAGGAGACACAAGGATGACGAGGAAGTACAACCGTACCATGGCACTCGCTGTGGCGGCGGCGCTGGCAGCCCCACTGGCGCACGCAGATACCTTCACCACCGACAATGGCCTGGAAGGGCGCTGGTCCCTCAGCGCTTCGGTCGGCACCAGTATCCGGATGAAGGATGCAGACAAGAACCTGATTTCCACCGTCAACGGCGGCACGGCAGGCGCCGGCGCCGATGACGGCAACCTGAACTTCAAAAAGCATGACGCCTACTCGACCGTCGGCAAGCTGACCGGCGAATTCGAGCTGAAAGGCGAAAACTACGGCGTCTTCATGCGCGCCTTCGCCTGGTACGACTACACGCTGAAGAGCCACAATATGCCGCACGGCAGCTTCAACAACGGCTACGTGCCGGGCGCTGAGCTGAGCGACAAGAAATTCGACAAGCTGTCCACCTTCGACGGCGCGGCCCTGGCCGATGCCTACGTGTTCGCCAACTGGGACCTGGGCGGCAAGCCGGTCAGCGTCAAGCTGGGTAACCAGGTGATCAACTGGGGCGAGAGCCTGTTCGTGCCGGGCGTGAACGCCATGGGCGCGTTCGACACCAGCGCGGCGCGCCGCCCTGGCGCCCAGGTGAAAGAGATCCTGCGTCCGCAGCCGGCCCTGATGGCCAATATCGGCCTCGGTAACGGCCTGTCGATGGAGGCGTTCTACCAGCTGGGCTGGCGCCAGAGCGTGGTGGACGGCTGCGGCACCTACTGGTCGGCTGCCGACTCCCTGAACTGTAACAACGGCACCGTGCTGTTTGGCGACGGCACCAAGATGAATGACCGCGGCCAGTACAACGGCGCGCCATTCCTGGCCGCGCTGCCGGCCGCGCTGGATCCGGTGCTGGCCTCGCTCGGCCTGTCGCGCTCCATGCCGCTGAACTTCCGCATGACCACCGCGCAGAAGATCGAGCCGAAGGATTCCGGCCAGTTCGGCGTCTCGAGCCACTACTTCGCCGACGCGATTTCGACCGACTTCGGCGTCTACTTCGCGCGCTACCACAGCCACTCGCCGATCGTGTCCGTCATCAAGCAGCCGTCGGAACTGCCGTCGGTGTGGTCGGGCAAACTGGCGCAGCTGGTCAAGGCGGTGCCGCAGCTGGCCGCTTCGCTGGGCACCCTGGGCGTGCTGCCAGCCGGTAATATCGTGTGGGACTACAGCGGCGAGAACGTCAAGACCCTGGGCCTGTCGGCCGCCACCGAACTGGCCGGCTTCTCGGTGTTCGGTGAAATCTCCCGCACGCGCGACATCCCGGTCCAGATCAACGCGATCGACATGCTGGTCGGCACCGCGCTGGGCATCGGCCCGCAGGCGTCGTGGGCCGCCATCGCGCGCAACCCGGCCCTGCCGACCGGCTATGTGCTGCACGGCTACGACCGCAAGGACAAGACCCAGGCGCAGGTGTCCTTCATCCGCGTGTTCCCGCAGCTGATGGGCGCCGATTCCCTGACCCTGCTGGGTGAGGTGGCCGGCCAGAAGTGGAGCGGCATCGGCGATCCGAACACCAGCACCCGCTATGTGCGCGGCTTCGGCTACAACTTCGGCCCGACCAAGGCCCTGGGCGGCACCTGCGGCCCGGCCGGCATCCAGCCGAACGCCTCCTACTGCGAGAACGAAGGCTACGCCACCAGCAGCGCCTGGGGCTACCGCCTGTCGGCTGAAATGCTGTTCCCGAACGCCATCGCCGGCGTCAACCTGAAGCCACGCCTGTTCTTCTCGCACGACGTGAAGGGCTACGCAGCGGACAACCTGTTCGTGGAAGACCGCCAGACCCGCAGCATCGGCCTGCGCGCCGACTACAACCAGCGCTACTACGCGGACCTGAGCTTCACCAGCTATAACAAGAAGGCCAAGTACGACCAGTTCCACGACCGCGACAATATGTCGTTCGTGATTGGCGCCAACTTCTAATAAAGAGACATAGGAGACACGATGAAGATGATGAAGCAAAGCTTGCTGGCCGCAGCGCTGACGTGCATCGCGGGCAGCGCCCTGGCCGGCCTGTCGCAGGCCGAGGTGGACCGCTTGGGCAAGGACCTGACCCCGGTCGGCGCCGAGAAGGACGGCAACAAGGCCGGCACCATCCCGGCCTGGACCGGCGGTATCACCAAGGCGCCGGCCGGCTATGACCCTACCAAGGGCTATGCCGACCCGCTGCCGAAGGAAGCGCCGCTGTACACCATCACCTCGGCCAATATGGACAAGTACAAGGACGTGCTGACCCCGGGCCAGATGGAGATGCTGAAGCGCTATCCGACCTACAAGATGAACGTCTACAAGACCTACCGTACTGCCGGCTATCCGCAGAACGTGTACGACACCATCAAGGCGGAAGCGACCAAGGCCGACCTGACCGGCGGTGGCAACGGCGTGACCGGCATCGCCAAGACCACGGTGCCGTTCCCGATCCCGAAAACCGGCGTGGAAGTGATCTGGAACCACCTGATGCGCTACCGCGGCGGCACCATCGAGCGCAACACGGCCGAATTCCCGGTGCAGACCAACGGCGCCTTCACGCCGGTGACCCGTACCGAGAAGGTGGCCTTCGCCCAGAGCATGAGCAACGCGGAACCTAACCGCCTACTGTACTACATGGCGACCCTGACCGGCCCGTCCTCGGTGGCCGGCGACGCGCTGCTGGTGGTCGACCCGCTCGACCAGGTGAAGGAGTCGCGCATGGCGTGGACCTACAATCCGGGCCAGCGCCGCGTGCTGCGCGCACCAAACGTGGCGTATGACTCGCCAGGCCAGGGCGCGGACGGCCTGCGTACCACTGACGACTACGACGGTTTCAACGGCGCGCCTGACCGCTATGACTGGAAGCTGGTAGGCAAGAAGGAGATGCTGATCTCCTACAACAACTACAAGCTGACCGACAAGTCGATCAAGTACGCCGACGTGGTGCGTCCGGGCCACATGAACCAGGACCTGGTGCGCTATGAACTGCACCGCGTGTGGGTGGTGGAAGCGACCCTGAAGAAGGACAAGCGCCACATCTACGCCAAGCGCGTGTTCTACGTGGACGAGGACAGCTGGCAGGTTGCCCACACCGACGCCTATGACGGCCGTGGTGAACTGTGGCGCGTGCACGAGATCGGCGGCATCCAGTACTACGATGCGCAGACCCACTACTTCGCCAACGAAGTGTTCTACGACCTGCAGGCGCGTCGCTACCTGTTGTCCGGCATCTCCAACCAGGAGAAGCCGATGAAATTTGGTGTGAAGCTCGATCCGTCGAACTTCACGCCAGATACGCTGCGCCGCTCTTCCAACTAAGAGTGGTGTAGCGGGTTTGGGGGTGTCTCTTTGGGCGCTCGTCTTTGACCAGGCGAAGCGCCCTTTTTTTCCCTAGGAAAAGCATGAATAAAGTATTGATACAAGCTGGTGCGGTCCTGCTGGGCGCATTGGCTGGCTTGCCGGCGCAGGCAAAAGATCCGCTGCAAACGCCGGCCCGCATGTCGGCGCGCGCGCCGAAAGCCATGCTGACGGCCATGGCGCTGGCGGGCCAGCGCACCGTGGCGGTGGGCGAACATGGCATCATCCTGGTGCGCGACGGCGGCGAAAAAGCGGCCTGGCAGCAGGCCAAGGTGCCGGTCTCGGTCACCCTGACCGACGTGGCGTTCGCCAACGGCCGCGATGGCTGGGCGGTGGGCCACGACGGCGTGATCCTTTCCACCAACGACGGCGGGGCCCAATGGACGACCCGCTTTGACGGCAACAAGGCCAATACCCTGATGCTGGCGGATGCCAAGGCAGCAGTGGACAAGGCGCAGGCGACCGGCGGCGACAAATTGATGGACGCCGAGAACGCGCTGGGCGATATCGAAGCGGCGGCCAAGTTCGGCCCGTCGCGCCCTTTGCTGGGCGTATGGTTCCGCGATGCCAAGACCGGCTACGCGGTGGGCGCATACGGCCAGGCTTTCCGTACCACGGACGGCGGCATCAACTGGACTTCGATGGGCGCCGGCTTGCCGAACCCTGAAGGCCTGCACTACAACGCGATTGCCGGCGGCCCCGGCAACCTGCTGGCGATTGCCGGCGAAGGCGGCTACATCTACCGTTCGCTGGACGGCGGCAACGCCTGGCAGCGCATCGAGACCGGCTACAGCGGCCAGTTGTACGGCGTGCTGTTCACGGGCCGCAGCATGCTGGCCTACGGCTTCGGCGGCCATGTGTTCCGCAGCGAAGACGGCGGCGCCACCTGGCGCGAAACGCCGGCCGTGACCAAGAAGAGCCTGATCGGCGCCACCCTGCGCGGCGCCAGCATCGTGCTGGCGGCGCAGGATGGCGCGCTGCTGCAAAGCGATGACGACGGCGCCAGCTTCCGCCTGGTGCGCCAGGGCGATGCGGTGGCGACGGCCGGCATGCTGGCACTGAACGGCACCGTGCTGCTGTCGGGCATCGGCGGCGTGCGCGCCGCACAACTGGAGGGCGCGAAATGAAGCGCGACGACGAGAAAACCTGCAAGGTAGCCGAGGAAGGCCACCAGCGCTTCACCTCGGTCGAGCACTGGCTGGAGCCGCGCCTGTTCCAGCACCGCTTTGTCATCATGATCCTGTTCCTGCTGGCGTCGGTGCTGTTCGCCTGGCAGGCGGCGCTCTTGAAGCCGGACGCCAGCTTCCAGAAGATGGTGCCGGCCACCCACCCGTTCATCGCCAACTACCTGAAATACGAGAACGAGTTGCGCCCGCTGGGCAACAATATCCGTATTGCGGTGGAAGCCAAGAACGGCGACATCTACTCGAAAGAGTACCTGGACACCCTGAAGGCGGTGACCGATGAAGTGTTCTACATCCCGGGCGTGGACCGCGGCAACCTGAAGTCGCTGTGGACCCCGAACGTGCAGTGGATGGAGGTCACCGAGACGGGCCTGAACAGCGGCCAGATCATCCCGCAGGGCTTCGACGGCTCGCCGGCCATGCTGGACGAGGTGCGCGCCAATATTGCCCGTTCCGGCCGCATCGGCAGCCTGGTGGCGGCCGACCAGAAGTCCACCATCGTCCAGGTGCCGCTGCTGGAGATCGATCCGGACAAGGGCACCAAGCTCGATTACGGCCTGTTCTCCGAGCGCCTGGAAAAGCTGGTGCGCGACAAGTACGAAGCGCAGGGCGTGAAGATCCATATCGTCGGCTTTGCCAAGGTGGTGGGTGACCTGATCCACGGCGCCAAGGCGATCGGCCTGTTCTTCGCCATCACCTTCGTGATGACGGTGGTGCTGCTGCTGTGGTACTCGCGCTGCTGGAAGTCGACCCTGGTGACGGTGTTCTGCTGCTCGCTGGCGGTGATCTGGCAGCTCGGCATCGTGCGCCTCTTGGGCTTTGGCCTGGACCCGTACTCGATCCTGGTGCCGTTCCTGACCTTTGCCATCGGCGTGTCGCACGCGGTGCAGAACATCAACACCATGGCCACCGAGCGCCTGGCGGGCAAGTCCAATATGGAAACCGCCAAGCAGACCTTCCGCCAGCTGTTCATCCCGGGCACCATCGCGCTGTTGTGCGACGCGGTCGGTTTCTCGACCCTGCTGGTGATCGAGATCGGCGTGATCCGCGAGCTGGCCATTTCCGCTTCGGTCGGCGTGGCGGTGATCGTGCTGACCAAGATGTTCCTGCTGCCGATCCTGATGTCGTATGTGGGCGTGACCGACGCCTGCCTGCGCCACCAGGCGAAAAAGGCGCAGAGCGACCACCGCTTCATGCGCATGCTGTCGCGCTTTGCCGAACCGAAGTTCGCCAAGATTGCGGTGCTGGGCGCCGTGGCGATTTTTGCCACCGCCTTCGTGCTGAACCGCGACCTGAAGATCGGCGACCTCGATCCGGGCGCGCCGGAGCTGCGGGCCGACTCGCGCTACAACCGCGACAACGCCTACATCACCGGCCACTACTCGACCAGCTCCGACGTGTTCGTGGTGATGGTCAAGACCCCGGCCGGCGAATGCGGCGCTTATCCGACTGCCGAAGTGGTGGACCGCTTCCAGTGGGAGATGGAGAACGTGGCCGGCGTGGAATCGACCACCTCGCTGTTTACCATCCAGAAGAAGATCATCGCCAACGTCAACGGCGGCAGCCTGAAATGGCAGGCGCTGTCGCGCAACCGTTTCGTGTCCAATTCGGCGCAGCGCATGATCCCGTCCGAGCTGTATAGCAACGACTGCTCGATGCTGCCGGTGCTGGTGTTCCTGGCCGACCACAAGGCCGACACCCTGAGCCGCGTGGTGAAGGCGGCGCAGGCCTTCGCCGCCGAGAACAACACGCCGCAGGCGGAGTTCATCCTGGCGGCGGGCAACTCGGGCATCGAGGCGGCCACCAATATCGTGATCAAGCAGGCCGAGGTCATGATGCTGGTGCTGGTGTATGCCATCGTGGCGCTGCTGGTCTGGTGGGAATTCCGCTCGCTGCGCGTGACCATCTGCATCATGGTGCCGCTGTACATCACTTCCGCGCTGTGCGAGGCCATCATGGCCCAGCTGGGCCTGGGCGTGAAGGTGGCCACCCTGCCGGTGATTGCGCTCGGTATCGGTATCGGTGTCGACTACGGCATCTATATCTACAACCGCCTGCAGTGCTTCCTGGACCGCGGCATGGCGCTGAAGGAAGCCTACTTCGAGACCCTGAAGACCACCGGCGTGGCGGTGGCGCTGACCGGCGTCACCCTGGCGCTGGGCGTGCTGACCTGGGTCTGGTCGGACATCAAGTTCCAGGCCGACATGGGCCTGCTGCTGATGTTCATGTTCCTGTGGAATATGGTGGGCGCCATCATTATGATCCCCGCGCTGGCGGCCTTGTTGCTGCCGCGCCGCAGCACCCCCTGAGTCGAGGGGTGCGTGACGGGCCGGGCCCCCTCAGGATGACTGAGGGCCCCGGCCCTTTTTACAAGGAGACAAGGTTTATGCGGGTAGCAAACCGGATTGCCATCGGTTTTGGCAGCATTGTCCTGGTGGCCGTGGTGCTGTCGGCCGGCGGCTTGCGCGGCATGGTCGGCTCGCGCGACGAACACCTGGCGGCGCTGGCGCGCAACGACGCCG